>CAKZJW010000023.1 GCA_937120495.1 uncultured Oligoflexia bacterium | reverse complement strand
CGAATTTATTGATATATTAAACGTATAGAAGAATTTCCCTGCTCACTTTTACTTAGGTAGAGGTTGACAGGAATTCTTTGGTAGAGTTTTTTTACATGTGTTATAAGGCCAATAGTTTTTCCACGAGTTGTGATATTTAAAAGCATACTTATTACGTCTTCTAGACTGTCTTCGTCTAAAGTGCCAAAACCTTCGTCAATAAAAAGAGAGTCTATTTGTCTAGTACCGCGTGTTAGTTCTGAAAGACCAAGTGCCATGGCCAATGAAACAATAAAAGTTTCTCCTCCCGAGAGTGTTGATACCTTTCTATGCTCGCCACCTTTAAATTTATCTATAACGTAAAATTCTGGTGCAGACTTTGGTGTTTTTTTCATTTGAAGGATTTCATATCTTTCATCGCAAAGTTTTGAAAGTTCAATATTAGTTTGAATGATTAAGTTCTTTTCAATATGAGAAAGAACAAAATTTCGAAATTCATCTCTACCTAGTAGATCATACAGATTTTCAAGTTTAACCTTTTTCATATGTAGATCTTCTATTCCTTCTGAGAGTTTAGAAACTTTCTTTTCTACTTCTTTGATTTGCTTTAAAGTCGTTTTTCTTTCAGCGAGTTGCTCTGTTAGCTCTTTTATTTGATTGTTATTATGTATCTCTACACTTGAAAGTTCTGTGAAAGCCTTTTCGAGTAAATTGAAATCAACTAATTCAAATTCTTTTAAATCCGAAAAAGAATTAACATGAGATATTAAGTGCTCATGTTCTTCATACTTATTTTTATCGATTTTATTCTTGTTTAAATCAGCAATAATAGTATTGATTAAATCTTGAGAGCTCTGAATTTGTTCGTTATAACTTTTAAAACGTGAATTCGTATCAGCTTGTCTTATTCTAATTTGATTCAAATTCTTAAGACTTTCATTGAGAGAATTTTGTGCCCCTTGTTTCTTTTCTTTTAATTTTTCGAGTAGTTCCGCTGGGTCATGATCTCCAGTAAGTTCGTAGAATTTCTTTTTTAAATCGATCGTTGATTTATTAAGAGATTTGAGTTCTTTTTGTTTAGACTCTGTATTTGTATGAAGTGACTTTATAGAGCTTTCAAGGCTGGAAGTTCTATCGCCATTTTCTTTTAATAGATCAAGAGCATGAAGATATTCTTTTTGATTTGTTAGTCTTGTAGATATCTCATCAAGTTTAAAATCAGTCTGAGCAAGAATATTTAAAATGTCTTTTTCATAGACGTCAGTTTTTTTATTGATATTTTTAATAAGTATTTCATGTGAGTCAAAATTAGCTTTAATTTCTTTGTAGTTTATACGTAGTTTGACTAAAGACTCTTCTGTAAGTTCTAATTTATTCGTGTTTTCTTTATATTTGTCGTTTTCTAATACATATTGATCAATCTCTTTTTGATATTTCAATATATTTTGTTCAATCTTCCCAATGTTTTCTAAATCTTGCTTTAAGGTTTTTATCTCTTTGTTTAAGTCTTCAATGTTCTTGGTTTGAGAATTGGAAAGTAATTTTAATTCTGTCAGTAATTCTTCTTCTTTCTTAAGTTTACCTTTAACTTCTTCAAGGCGCTTCTCTGTGGTTAGAAGCTCCTTGAGATCTGGATCATTCTTTTTTTCATTTAGGTGAGTCAAATCACTAGAGTTGCAAATAACACATTGATTTAATTTAATACTTTCGTGCTGACAAGAAGAGATTGCACTTAATAGTTGGTAGTATTTTAAAGAGTTTTGTATATCGTTTTTATTCTCTAGAAGCTTTTCAACCTTTGATTCCATTGAAACCAGATCCTTAAGAGACTTTTTGTTTAACTCAGAGAGCTCTTTCTCTTTAGACTTTGTTTCTTGAAGTTGTTTTTCTTTCTCTTCTAATAGATTCTTTTTCTTTACCTCTGAAGCCAATGTCTCCTGAGCCTTTTTTAAATTTTGTAAAATTTTTGCATTACTGTCTTGGTCATATTTGTTCTTTATGTCTTCAATCTTATTTTTTTGAACTTGTGCTTCCTTTTCAATTTTTTTAAGTTGATTGGATGCCTCTTGTGATTTTGCACTCGATATTTCTTTCTCTCTTGTTGCAGAATCCCTTTTTTGAAAAAGGTCGAGCAGCTTTTCTAGATCTATTTTGCTTAAATCCTTTGCAATAATTAGAGTCTCAAGAGACTCTAACCTAGAAGTGATCTTGTTCTTAACTTTTTTAATTTCTTCAAGCTCTTTAATATAATTTTCTTTTTGAGCATCATTGTTTTTTATGTCAATGGCTAAAGTTTTATGTGATTGCTCATTGAATAGGAGGCCTTCTTTTAATTTCATGGCCTCAAGAAGCTTTGGTTCTGTTTTGTTGAGTTCCATTTCCATGTTTTTAAAGAGTTTCTCAGCTTCTACATACTCTTGGTTTTGCTTGTGATTGAGTTCTGTGATTTCTTTGATTTCAATCTTCACTCTGTTTAATCGTTCTGTAGATTTTAAAAGGGTAGCGTGGTTTGTAAGAATATCTTTAACATGTGAGTGAGCTGTCTCAATTTTTTCTTTAAAATATTGTAATTCCTTTTTATTGGAGTTTATTTTAAGAATGTCTCTTTCTAATTCGACTTGTGAGTGATCATTACTGTTACTTTCGTTTAACCCAGTTATTTGTGACTCGATTAAAGCTGTTTGTTCTTTTAGACGGTTTAGCTTTGAACGGTTCAAAAAACTGAGACTTTCTAAATTGACACCATCATAAAACCTTTCAAGGATGTCTTTTCTTTCTTTGAAGGTACTTGTTAAAAATTTAGAAAAATCTCCTTGATTTAAGATGATAGTTTTACAAAATTGATCAAAGCTTAGTTTTATAATTTCTTCTGGTGACTTTTCTGTAGGAATCCATTTCTCATTTTCTTTGATGAAGTAGAGCCGATTTAACTTTGGTGTCTTGAGAGGCTCTCCATTTTTTTTCTTAACTCTACATTCCCAAGTAAAGCGGTACTCATTTTTATCGAGATAGACCTCTAGGGAAACAAATGCATTGGGTTCATTTAATGTAATGAAATCATATTGATTTAAGCTATCTTTATAATTTTTACCATAGAGAGCTAATGAGATACAGTTCAGGATAGTCGATTTACCTGAGCCAGTGTCACCAGTAATAGCAAAAACATTAGATTGATCTGACAGTTCACTAAAATCTATAGAGTGCTTGGCCTTTAAAGATGCAATGTTTTCAATATCTAGTTTAAGAAATTTCACTATTTAATTCCTCTAGTAGATTTTTGAATTCATCTTGTATGTCTTTAGGTGTTTCTTGCTCAGGATATTTTTCTTTATAATATAAATCAAATAAACTTGTCAGAGAGACTTGATTGATATCTATTGCAGATTCTATGCTTTCGTCTTTGGAGCTATATGTAGGAATCAGAGATAGTAGATGGTGACCTCTACTACTTACTTCTTCGTATAGTCTGTTTGTGAGTTCGTTATTTGGACCTAAAAGAGCTAACTTTATTTCAAAGTATGCATCCACAACTTTGTTCTCATCTAATGCTTTAAGTTTTTCTTCTAAAATATTTTGAATCTCTTTTTCATTTGATGAGATTTGAACTATTTCTTTAAAAGAGGGGACTTCAATTAATTCTGTTGTATGAGAATTTTTATCGACAGAAATTTCTATGACATTCTTTTTCTGCCTTTCAGAGAATCTCATTGGAATAGGTGACCCACTGTAATAGATATCTTTTGTAGAACTCATTTTTTGTGTTTTATGAATATGTCCAAGAGCAAAGTAGTCAAAATCCTCTCCGAGCCAGTTTAATTTTAAGTTCTCAATTCCCATGACGCTAACAAGATGTTCACTGCCAGTTGCTGCAAAATCTCCAAAGGCGTGATGAGCAATTATACATTTAAATACACTTGAATTTGTTTTGTTTAGATCACTGGGCCACTTCGCAATTTGCCCAAGAGCCTCTTTAACATCGGCGCCTTCTAGCTCTTTGGTTTGATCATCTTTTATAAAAGGATAGATTTCATAAGATCTAAAATAGGGAATACATTTAAAGCAAAAAGTCTGATCATCTTTTGTAATCGTAATATGGTTCTGTGGAGTATCAGTACTTATTCTTGTTTTGATATGTATATTATGTTTTTTCAATATTGATGCTGGTGCTTGAATAAAATTTGCGGAGTCGTGATTACCCGAAATAATTATAATATCTACATCGGCTTTATTAGATAAAGATTCTAGAAAATTAAAATACAAATCTAGAGCATCATTTGGTGGGGTTGGTGTATCAAAAATATCACCTGCAATGATAAGAAAATTAATTTCTCTATCAATTACTTCTTGCTCTAGCCAATTGAGAAAGCTTCTCTGCTCTTCGATTCTTGATCTTCGAAATAGTTTTTTTCCAAGATGCCAATCTGATGTATGCAGAATTTTCACATTCATCTACTTTGAGTTAGAGTTTGAACTCGGAGATTGCTTAGGTTTACTCGCATTAGTTGCAGCGTTCGGATTATTGTTTTTATTATTTTGTGAACGATTCTTATTGCGATTTCTATTTCTGTTATTATTTCTGTAATTCTTTTTGTAAGGCTTCTTCTTTTGATCTTTATCTTGATCTTTTTTAGAATCATTTTTATTTGAAGGAGCTTTGTCTTGTTCCGTTACAGGAACTTCTTTCATCTGATCTTCAGTTGGAAAGTTAATTGGAATCTCTTTTTTATCTGATTTAACAGGAGCTTTAGCTTCATATTCAGGTTTTTCAACCCCAGTTAGCTCGTGAAATGTATCAAAAGCGTAACGATGAGAATCCTTTGTTAATTGATCCAAGTCTTTTTGGAATTGTCTTGAGATTTGAGCTTCTCTTTCTGTAAGACCAATAATTGTAGATGTTTCATCAGAGATATGATCAAACCTTCTTGGCATCTTCGCATCTTCTTGAGAAACCTTTTTATCAAACATCGAACTTACATACCTTCTGATATGGCCTCTATTTGTAAGGACATCAAACTGCTCACTAAGTAGGTGAATACGAGTGACTTTACCTAAAGTACCATCAGTCGTTCTGATAAACTGACCTTCATCTGGCATCTTTTTTCTTTTTTCAGAATAGACTTCATCTTCATATTGAAGACAACACTTAAGCTGACCGCAAACACCATTTAATTTACTATAATTTAAAGTTAGGTTTTGATTTTTCGCCATCTTTACAGATACATTTCCATATTTGGATAAAAATGATGAGCAACAAAGTTCTCGTCCACAAGGTCCAAGCGCACCCATTGAAGCAGATCTATCTCTTACTGATATTTGTCTTAATTCAATTCTAAGTTTAAGCTCAGCAACAAGATCTCTTACAAGTCCTCTAAAGTCGACTCTTGCTGGTGCAACAAAATAGAAAACAACTTTCTTACCATAGCCTGTAAACTCAACATGAGTAAGGTTCATTTGAAGGTTATGTTTATCAATTAAGCGCTGACAAAGGGTCTCTGTTTCTTTTTGTTTCTTATATGTTTCTTTTTCGTTTCGAATATCTTCTTCTGTTGCAATTTTAGAAATTGATTTCAGTGGTAACATATCTTTTTTGAATGCAACTTCATAAGGGAATGAGTTTATATATCCTACGGCCATACCACGATCACTCATGGCCATAACTTTTTGACCATACATCAGCTTTCTTTTACCTATTAAAAATGGGTAACTTTTAGCATGTCCAGGAAATCTAACTCTTATAAACTTTAAGAGTTGGCCATCTTGATAGCGGCTATCTTCTGGTGAATTATCTTCTATATTTTCTTGAGTTTCGCTCATTATTCTTCCTAAAATCGACAGGTTACTATTGTCAGACTATTTTGCTTAACCGTCAATGTATTCTTTGAGAAGAGAGTAGATTTTATGAAGTCTATTAAGGGGTGAAGCGTTAAAGGTATGGTCTTCGATTGTTTGTAGGTTAATTTGTTCTAATTTCCATATCAAAGACGCTGGAACTTCTTGTTGTGCAGCCCAATTGTTGAGGCTTTTATATAAAGTTATTTCTTTATGCTTTGCAGATTTAAAATCTGATATAAATTCATCTAGGGTCTGGCCTTGCTTCATTTTTTCAATAATGTCTTGCACAAAATTTTCTTGCTCTTTAGATATTTGTAATGGAATGCTAAGGCTTATTGATCTTGATTTTATTGTATCTAATAGGGATGTTTTGAGTGGATTTAAAAGAAAGATAGTTGCTTTTATCGGGGGTTCTTCTAGCGTTTTTAAAAGCTTGTTAGCAACACTGATGCTAAATTTATCTGCATGATTAATTACAATAAATTTTCTGTTAAATCTCGTGGCATTATAGTTTAAAAAACTAAACATTTCATTGAAGTCATTAATCTTATAAAGAGAGTTATCATCAGTTTCTTTATCTATAACTAAAAGGTCTTCGTGATTTAATACATTCTCTTTTGTAAAAGTTTTTTTTGAGTCACTTAATACATCAGCTAAAAGACTAAAGACCCAATCTGAAAGAGGAGTCGGGCTCTCAAGAACATTTGATGCGCTTAGAAGATAGAAGTGACCAATTTCATCGTTTTTAATTTTTTTATGGATAATAGAAGCGTAGTCAAAACTCATAACTCAATGCCTGTTTTTTCTTTAAGAGCACTAAGTATGTTTGCGTGTATTTTGTTTTGATCTGATTTTCCGTTGATTATTTGAATGCGCTCTGGAAAACGAGTGCTTGCTAATTCATAACCATCGATTAAATTTTGGTAAAAATTAATGTTTTCTTTTTCGAAATAGTCTTTTTCGTTTCCTCTATTTTGCTGTCTTTGCATTGATGTTTCAATATCGATCTGTAAGTAAAAGGTACAAATAGGACGAGTGTTTAGGGGGGGATGTTCATGTAGATCTAAAATCGTCTCGATGCCTAGACCTCGGGCCATCCCTTGGTAAGCAATTGAACTATCAAGATATCTATCGAGAATAACGATATGATTCTTTTTACTAAGTAGTGGTAGGACTTTTTCGCTAAGAAGTTGTGCTCTGCTGGCAGCAAATAAGTTTGCCTCAGCAAGTGGGTTAATTGGTGTTGTACTTTCTAAAATTGTACTTCTGAGTTTTTCACCAAAACTAGTTCCGCCTGGCTCTCTAAAATATTCAACGGTGTAGTTAGATGCTTCTAGCTTTTGTGTCAAAAGTTGAATTTGTGTGGATTTTCCAGAACCTTCGATTCCTTCAAAGCTCAGTAAAAATGAATCTTGATTAGTCATACGACTAACGATAGCAATTTTATTCGAATTGATCTACTTCTAAATCATTAAATTCATCGCGCTTCGTATTAAGATAGCTCTCATATTGGTCCATCTCAGCTTCTGATAATTCACCCCTTTCAGCTCTTTCGATAAATTCAATTTCCTCGTCAGAAAGATTGTCATCAAATCCACCTGAAAGGCTTCTTGAAACTTCTTCTTTTACTTCAGGATCATCGAGATCAAAACTACCCATGTCTTCTTGGTGGTGAGTTTGACGATATCTTTTACTTGGAGTTCTTCTTTTTGAAACTTTCTTTTTTCGTTTAGGTTTGAATTTTTTTGCTTTAATGGCCTTTGCGGGCTTCCTTGCAACTTTTTGAGTGTTTACAGTTTGAGCTACAGTCGAAGCTTTCATTTTTTTAGTAACCACTTTATTTGAACTTGGCTCATCATTAAATGATGAATTAAAGCTATTCATTGCAGTAAAGAATATGAATACAAAAGATACAGCTAGTCCTATATATTTAAAATTAAATTTTTCAAAAAATGAATCAAACATAGATGTTTTTTCATTTTCGATATTTGAATTTTTATACTTTGCAATTTTATCTTTTTCTTTTTGAGAAACAGGTTGAATCTGTTGACCTTTATCGTTACCACTACCAATAAAGGCAAGGCCAACGATTGCATCTTCAGTGTCTTTTGCTTTGGCTTGATTATTAATTGTGATTGCATCTGCATGACTGTGATCAAGTACTTCTTCTGCTGGTGAGAAGGGAAGCTCTTCTTTGTTCTTTAAAAGTCTTCTATCAAACTCATGATGTTCAAAAAGTTTAATCCATGTCTCACCTTTATCAATAGAGGCTTGAATATTTAGCGGTATGGTCTTTTGGGCTGCCATATCTTTAACTTCTTGAAGTTTATATGGACCTTTTTTAACGCCTTGGATTAATAAATAGAAACTATCTATAGTTTGAAGACCATGAAGAGAAACAAGCTTAGGTTTTCTTCTTTGAAACTTCGTATTTTGAAAAAATGGTTTTTCTTTTTCTGTTGCAAGATTGAAAGCAAAATAACCTTCAAATAATTCTTGATGCTCTTGTGCAGCAATCTTTATAGTTTCAGTATCAAAAGGCCCAAAAGAAGTTCCTTGTTCATCTTTAACTAACCAAAGATCAAACATACCTATATTGTGCTCAGCAATATGCTCTTCACTTAAAGGGGCTAATGATTGTAATGGTTTTGCATTTTCCATAAGAGTCTCCATCTCTGTTTACTCTTACCAATTCGGTATTTTTGCAGTTTGTCTTTATTGATCACTTAGGAATATGAATTTCTTGCCTAGTATGGTAACTATTTAATATAATTAAGAGGTTATGATGGATATAGTTGAGAGAATCGCTCTTGTTGAGCAAAAGTTTGATGCCCATAAAGATTGGGAGGATAAATATCGTGTACTAATTAAGTTTGGTAAGGAGCTCAGTCCAATGGATTCGGCCAACCAACTAGAAAAGTATGAGATTAAAGGATGCCAATCAAAGGTTTGGTTAAAGCCAAAACTAGAAGATGGGAAGGTGGTTCTTTTTGCAGACAGCGATGCAGTTTTAGTAAAAGGGATTATTGCAGTTCTTCTTGAAGTCTATTCTGGAGAAAAGCCAGAGAATATTTTATCTCAGCCACCAGAGTTTTTAACAAGAATTGGAATCACAGAGCATTTATCTTTGAATAGGACAAATGGGCTTCGCTCAATGGTTAAGCAAATTCAAACTTATGCTTCTCTTTTTCAATCATTGATTAGTAAAGGAGTAACTAATGCAGATATCTAATAGACCTAGAAGAAATAGAAAAAACCAAGCAATGAGAAATCTTGTTAGAGAAAATGCGATTTCAAATAATGACTTAATCGCACCTTTATTTTTTATTGAAGGAAATAATCAAAGAGTTGCTATTGATTCAATGCCTGGTCAGTACCGTCTCTCAGTAGATAACCTTGTAAAAAAAGTAAAAGATCTTCAAAGCCTTGGCATAAGTTGTGTTTCTTTATTTCCAGCTGTTGATGAAGCATTAAAAACAAAAGATGCTAAAGAGGCATATAATCCAGATGCACTAAATCAGCGTGCTGTGAAAGAAGTTAAAAATGCATGTCCTGATATTTTAGTCATGACTGATATAGCACTTGATCCTTATTCAAGTGATGGTCACGATGGGCTTGTTAATGATAAAGGTGAGATTCTTAATGATGAAACACTTGAAGTTCTTGGTAAGATGGCACTCGCTCAAGCAAAAGCTGGAAGTGATATCGTGGGCCCAAGTGATATGATGGATAGTAGGATTGGATTCATCAGAATGGTTTTAGAAGAAGAAGGTTTTAAAAATACAAGTATCATGGCTTATACGGCTAAATATGCATCAAGTTTTTATGGACCTTTTAGAGACGCACTTGATTCTGCACCTAAAGCTGGCGATAAAAAAACATATCAAATGGATTATGCAAACTCAGAAGAAGCTTTGAGAGAGCTTTATCTTGATGAAGCAGAAGGGGCTGATATTGTAATGGTTAAACCAGGACTTGCTTACCTAGATATAATTCAAAAATTAAAAATGAATTCAACTCTACCTGTTGCTGCTTACAATGTAAGTGGTGAGTACGCTATGGTTAAGGCCGCAGCTGCAAATGGATGGTTGGATGAAGAGGCGACTATGGTTGAGATGCTTACAAGCTTTAAAAGAGCAGGGGCTGATATGATCTTAACTTATTTCGCAGAAGATATGGCCAGGTTAAATAGCTAATGCATATTCTAATAACTCGATTTACTAGTCTTGGAGATGTTGTCATTCA
>CAKZJW010000022.1 GCA_937120495.1 uncultured Oligoflexia bacterium | reverse complement strand
AGCTTATGTATACCTATTTTAGATTGAAGTTTATTACTAATAAAAATGATTACTATCAATACACAGATCGCGATAAAAGTTGCAAATGAATACTCACTTGAAGTGTAGGATTCGTAGAAGATTGCCCCAGTAGAAGACCTTACGAAGGGATAACTAAATATTGCAAAGAAATAAGTTAGAAATATAAAGAAGCCATTTTTTTTAAAATCGCTTGGTAAAGATTTTACAAACTCAACATAGTTTTTCATGATTCAAGATACTTATCACCAGTTTGAGCATCAATAAAATCTTCATGAGTTTTAAACTGAGTCAAAGAAAGTTTCGACTTCACTTTTAATTTTTCAGGCGACTTTGTTGCCATTTTCATAAATTGAAAAAACTTCTCTCGTGTTTCGTTACTTAATAAATGCTCCATAAGACAAGAATCATTGTGTGCTGTTGAATCATCAACACCTAGAACATCTTTAAAGAAGTAATATAAAAGAGTCCTTGATGAGAGAATTGAATGAACCTCATCATGACCTCTATTTGAAAGAGATAGAAATTTACTATCATCTTCTACAACAAGATCTTTTTTCTTTAAGTTATTAAGAGCAGTCGAAACGCTACCTTTAGTAAGTCCCATATCTTTTGCTATATCTGTTACTCTTGCATATCCTTTGCTTTCTTTAAGCTTATGAATAGTAAGTAAATAGTGGGCCATTGAGTGCGTTAAGTCGCTGTCTGATGTGTGTTGAATATTGCTCTTTTTTTCCATACTTAAAAGTAGCTGAATTCACTAAAAACAGTCAATTGATAATTATTCTTTGCACTTTTATTTCGAAGCTATGGATTCTCCACACATCATAAGTAGTTGAAATAACTAGACCAAGAGATACTATTACTTTTTAACCGACTAGAATCTCATCTGCGACATGTTAAAATATAGCTACTAAAAAAATAATAAGGCTATTTATGAAAATTATTACTCTTTTCCTACTTTCTCTTTCGACTTTAAGTTTTGCCCAAACTGCGGATGATTATATTTATGATCAAACAAATGAACTAACTGATGCCGAGACTGCTCAGTCTGAAAGTTATATACATCAAGGCCTCGCTGAAAAAGAATATATGGAAAAGTGTGTTGATGAAGAAACTGGTGAAATAAATAAAGAGTGTACTGAAAGTAGAGAAGCCTTTAAGGGTGGCCTAGGTGCAGACCTTGAAAAGTGGATGCCTATGGTCAGCCAAGCCTATTCAATGTTTAATCTTATTCCGGGTTTTGGCCAAATACCTCATAACGTTAAAAGCGCTAATGGAGATAAACTATACACTGATGGCAAAGAAACTTACGGGCTAGATAAAGCAAATAATAACACTCCATACAAACTTGGAAAAGATGGTGCTCAAACTCCAGTTGAGGGCGGAGCTCTTCCTGATGGAGCCAAAAGAAAAACAGAAAACAAAAAAGATTATTGTGGGATGATCCCAATGCTCTCAGAGATGGCTGCGAAAGTAACCTCTGAGTCACAAAATTCTCAAATTGAAGACAATATTCAAAATAGTGAAGGCAGCTCTGCTCAGCAAGCTCAAGCATTTTATGCAATGGCAGATGTTCAGAAAAATCTTGCTAAGACTTCTACTTTTCAAGCTGCTGGTTGGACAGCAACAGCAGGCTGTTATACGGCTATGATGTTAACAGATACAATTAATGCAAAGTCTGCAAATGCAATTATTAAAGTAAGCGCTGCTGCTCTTCTAGGAACTTTTTATATAAAGAAAGTAAGTGCACACAAAGATAGAGCTCGTGCATACGAAGAACTTGCAAAAGGGTTTCCGCAGCCTGGAGATTGTAACCCGCATACAAATACAAGCTGTTTTTGTCATGAAGAAACATCTGTTCGTTCAGACCCTCAAAACTTTGCAAAGTATTGTACCCCCAAAGGGTTTCACTCAGCTGCACCAAATGCTATGAGTTGTATAACAAAAAATCTACAACCAGATCCTTCATGTAGCTGTAAAGCACGAGGTACATGTGTACAAGCAACTCTTGCAAACGTGGGTCGTCAAATAGGTCTTTCCCCTTCAATTATGAATTTACCAATGAAGGCTTTAAAACCTCTCAGTTCAGGCTTCACAGGAAGTAACTTTGGAGCCGGTACAAATAAGAATCTTGCGATCACTAAAAAGAGATTAAAGAAAATAAAACCAACTGCTGTTAGTTTTAAAAATAAGGGACAAAAAGATTTAGCAAAACAAATGGTTGAGGCTGGTCTTCCCAAATTTGCTGCAGTAAAGCTTGCAACAACTAAAGGAGAATTCTCTGCCCCCTCTTCTGTACGAAGTAGTCTTTCACCTAGAAACTATTCAAGAAGAGCTGTTAGCAAGAGAAACTATAATAAGAAACCGAAGTTTACTAGAGGCTCTACAATTAGAGGTAAATCTAAGTATTCGAAGTCAAGATCCCGTTCAAGATCTAGATCTCGTGGTGGAGCAAAAGCTGTAGAGATTCAAGATTTTTCAAGTAAGGCTCAAAGAGCTGCAATGGAAAAAATGATTTCAAAGGACAAATCGAGACCAATTTTTGATATCATAACGTATAGATACAAAGTTAGTGGTTGGCGAGAGTTACAAGAAAATATGAATAAAGAACTTAAAGAAGCTAAAGAGTAAAATATTCTTTTAGTTTTTCCACATAAGTTTTCTTTCTCATCCCTACGAGAACAATATCAACGCCAAATGAGAAGTATTTCTCAATGGCCATACATTCAAGATTCTTTTCACTTTCAAAAAGAAGACCTTGGTTGATTGCAGTTTGCTTGAACTGGTCAGCTCTTTTATTCATATTCTTATGCACATAACTATAAGCTGTTTCAAACAACTCATAGAAGGGTTCTGATTCTTCTTTTGTTAAATCACTCCCCCAGATTGATGCAATAAAAGGAAAGAAATGAGAATAAAAAATTTGATCTACAGCATCTGTAGAGTTTTGTTTATACCAAATTGTGCTAATTTGCCTAAATAGAGGGATTTCAAAAAGCCCCTCATCACCTTCTTCTTTATTCTTTTCCCACAGTTCAACAAGTGACTTTGTATTCTCTACAAATAACTCTTCTGCATATTCATCTGTTAGCTTTTTATCTACACGGTAATTTGCAAGTCTCAATAAGCCTTGCTCAGTAAATGCATTTAGCGGTCTATTAATAATCGTTTTAATATTTTCTTTTTGAGCAAGCTCAATTAAATGATCTCCATCAAATTGTCTTTGAAGAGCTCCAAGCTCTAGTAGGTTCAGTGGGAACTGAATATATTTAAAGCCCGTTAACTTATTTTTTTGAGTTAACTCTATTATCTTTTGAAGGTCAGTTGATTCATGATCTTCTTTAGGATCAACAAAGGTATTAGAGCTTATTCCATAAGATTTAATTTTTCCATCTCGGACCATTTTCTCTAGAAATACAAAAGCTTTTTCAATTCGAGAGTAATATTCTTTCTTATTTGATTTCTCAGTCTTTAAATAATATTCGGGATTATGAAGAAGATAAACATCAATACTCTCAACGCCTAATCTTTCAAGGGACCTTTTTAATTGATCCTCAATAAAAGCTGGATGAATTGAATGCTTTAATCCCTCGTTAATAACGACAAGATCATCTCCTATTTTTTCTGTTAACACATCATCTAAAGTTTCAAGGTTCGTTCCTTGAATATATCCAACTTTTGAAATTAAAAGAGGGTTCTTATTTGATTTTTCTAATACTTCACCAATAAGTCTTTCTGAGTCTCCATCAGTGTAATTACTCGAAGTATCAATAATTTCACATCCATCTTCAACAGCAAGCTCTAATGCCTCTCGATGCTCTTGTGACTTAACACTAATTCTATATCCACCAAATCCAAGTTTTGCCATCTTACCCTCAGTTATCTAAAAGCTTAGTTCGTGTTTCATGACGTCCACCTTCAAACTCAGTTTCAAGCCAAACATCTACCATGGCCAAAAGCTCAGAAAGAGAGTTTCGTCTAGCTCCAAGGCAAAGAATATTTGCATTATTGTGAAGCTTGCACATTTTTGCATCTTCTTTATCTCTGCAAAGTGCTCCTCTTATTCCTTTATGTCTATTAACTGCAATAGAAATCCCTATTCCTGAACCACAAAGTGCAATACCTATCGCTTCATTTTTTAAAACTTCAATCGCAAGGCTATGTCCAAAATCTGGATAGTTCACACTCTCAGCAGTGTTTGTTCCAAGGTCAACAACCTCAAACTTATCACTTAGGTATTTTAGGATTTCATTTTTTTCATTAAATGCTGCATGATCGCATGCTAAGTATATCTTTTTCATATCTCTAACCTAACCGATTCAAATAATTTTATCAATTTTTACAATAAAAAAGCCCCCATTTTTGGAGGCTTCATTATTATTATATAAAAATTTTGTACTTCTTAGTAACGGTAGTGCTCTGGCTTATAAGGACCTTCTACTTTTACATCAATATACTCTGCTTGATCATTTCTTAACTCTGTAAGCTCAACGCCAATCTTAGAAAGGTGAAGTCTTGCAACTTTTTCATCAAGATGCTTAGGCAGCATATAAACGTTATTCTCGTATTTATCAGTATTTTGCCATAGCTCAAGTTGAGCTAATGTTTGGTTACAAAATGAATTACTCATTACAAAAGAAGGGTGTCCAGTTGCACAACCAAGGTTAACTAATCTTCCTTCAGCAAGAATGATAATATCGTTACCATTTACGTTATAAAGATCAACCTGAGGTTTAATTTCAACTTTAGATTCACCGTACTTTCCATTTAACCAAGCCATATCGATTTCGTTATCAAAGTGACCGATATTACAAACAATCGCTTTATCTTTCATCGCTTCAAAGTGTCTACCTTGAATAATGTCTTTGTTTCCAGTTGTTGTAACGAAGATATCACCTTCACCAATTACTGTTTCAAGTTTCTTAACTTCAAAACCATCCATTGCTGCTTGAAGAGCACAGATTGGATCGATTTCAGTTACGATTACTCTTGCTCCAGAGCCAGCCAAAGAAGCCGCTGAACCTTTACCAACATCACCATAACCACAAACGATAGCAACTTTACCTGCAATCATTACATCTGTTGCACGTCTGATTGCATCAACACATGATTCTTTACATCCATATTTATTATCAAATTTAGATTTAGTTACTGAATCATTTACATTGATCGCTGGCATTGGAAGTTTACCATTTTTAACTCTTTCATAAAGTCTATGAACACCTGTAGTTGTCTCTTCAGATAGACCTTTGATACCATCAACGTACTGAGGAAATCTATCAATAACCATATTCGTTAAATCTCCACCATCATCTAGGATCATATTAAGAGGCTTACCGTCTTTAAAGTTATTTAGTGTTTGCTCGATACACCAGTCAAACTCTTCCTCATTCATTCCCTTCCATGCATATACAGGAATTCCAGCTGCTGCAATTGCCGCTGCCGCTTGATCTTGAGTTGAGAAGATATTGCATGAAGACCATGTTACATCAGCTCCAAGTTCAATTAGAGTCTCGATTAAAACTGCTGTTTGTATTGTCATATGTAGACAACCAGCGATATTTGCACCTTTAAGTGGCTTTGAAGGCCCATATTCTTTACGAATGGCCATTAGTCCTGGCATCTCTGCTTCAGCTAATCTAATTTCTTTTCTTCCCCAGTCTGCTAGGGCGATGTCTTTTACTTTGTAATTCGTAGACATAGTTGTCCTCACTTTGTCGAATGATTGATAATTTGGCACATAATAGCCATTTAGCCCTAGAACGTAAATGCTTAAAAAGATGTAAAAAGTATAAATTATAAAGACAAATGCTATGCAAAAAGTTAAAACCCTCTAAATTTCGAGGATTTACTATGAGAAGCACCACAAAGAAGTACAAAAATGAATTTTTTGCATCTTGTCCAACTGGACTAGAAGCCCTACTTGAAACTGAACTCAAAGAGTTTGGGGCCAAAGAGACCGAGACAACTAAAGGTGGAGTTCACTTTAAGTCCTATCCAGAAGCCGCAATCAAGGGAATTTTATATTCAACAATTGCAAGTCGTATTTATAAAAAAGCTTTTGGCTTTGAAATAAAAAATGAAAAAGATATCTACTACAATGCCAAAGAAATTAAGTGGAAAGGTATTTTTGATCTTGAACAAACTTTCAAAATAAGTGTTATTCAAGGAAAGTCTAAGCAAGGTACTAAAAGAAGTAAATTTGAAAACAGCATGTTTCTTGGACACCAATTAAAAGATGCTATCGCTGATAGATTTAGAGAAGATACGAAAGAAAGACCTTATGTTGATAAGGTTTTACCTGATATGAGTTTCTTAATGCGAGTTGAGCCAAACGATAATCCTCACTCTCAAAAAGAAGAAGTAACAATCCTAATTGATATGTGTGGCGTGGCCATAAGTAATAGAGGTTATAGAGTAAAATCATTCTCGGCACCTCTTCGTGAAAATTTAGCGAATGGAATCCTAAGACTTGCTGGATATGATGGATCACAAACACTTGTGGATGGAATGTGTGGATCGGGAACATTTTTGGCAGAAGCTGCTTTAATAAAATGGAAAATACCTTCTTCTTATATTCATCTTCAAAACCACAAAGAATACGGCGATGATCTTCCATGGGCATTCTTAAAGCATAATTACTACACTAAAGATAAATACTTAAAAGAGAATACAGAAAAGCTAATTCAAGAAACAATTAAAATTTCTGAAACTGCATTATCAAACTTAAAACCAGGAAGCATCTTTGGTTATGATACTGATAATGGTGCCCTAGATATTGCAAGCTACAATCTTGAAGTTGCGGGCCTTGAGAGTGGACTCACTTTTGAAAATGAAGATATCACTCAGGTTACAAAGTTTGATGATGGTGGAATCTTTATTGCCAATCCTCCTTACGGGGAAAGACTTGGTGAGGGAGATGATCTTGAAAGACTATATTATGAACTAGGGGAAAATCTTAAAAATAATTTTAAAAATTTCAACGCCTATATTTTCACAGGAAATATGCCTCTATTGAAGAAGATTTCACTTCGAACAAGTAAAAAGACTATTTTATATAACGGGAATATAGAATCGCGTCTTGCTGAATACAAACTTTTTTAAGTTATTTTTCAGCACTAAGCTTTTCATCAATTTTCATTGCAAGTTTTGGACTCGCAAATTGAAGAAGAGCTTTTTTATTTACGATCTTTCCATAATGCTTATCCGAACGACTAAAGAAGTAACTTAGAACATCTGAATCTTTTAAGAAAATTGTATGCCCCTTTCCTCCAAACTTTCTAATAACAAAGTCAGAATCAAGTAAAAGAATATCTCTAACCATAAAATTCTTTGCAACATACATAATGACCGTATAGTCACTCATATCCACAAGGGACTTTTTAAGTTTTACACCTTTTTGGCTTGTAACATCTTGCCAGTGAATTTTCACTTCTACTTTTTTTCCTTCATGGGAAAAGAAATCAAAGCCTCTTTGAGAAGATGATTTTATTTGCTTTAATCCAAGAATTGTTTTTGCGTACCACTCACCCAGTTGGATTGGAAGATTCTTACCATTAACTAAAACTTTATGATCTTTTAGGATTTGATAAACTTGGTTTACAATTTCTACGGCTTTAAAAATATCTTCCGTATCTGGAAGGTGAACGATCCCAATTAATTTTTTATTTTTTTGAGATAGTTTTTTGTTAAATTGTTTTTCATACCAAACTTCAAAGTTCTTTAATTCTAAAAAATTTAAAGAACTATAAACATAGCCTTTTTTTTGTAGGTCTTCAGAAGAAGTAATTTCTGGATTTTCTTTTTGTAAATACGCAAGCGGAACATACTCTTCATCATTCTCACCTCGAACAAAGACTTCTTCTTTCCAGAAGTCTGAACTGCCGTGAGATTGCGAAGAAAAATTTTTCGCTTTCTCAATGATTAAATTTTTCAAAGATGCCTCAATATAGTTTAAATTAAATACCCCTGTATTTTAGCATCTTTTTAAGATTTTATTAAGGATGAATTTTTATACTTTGTATTTTGTGATGTCCTGATCTAGCGAAGTTATCGTCTTTGCCAGAGCAATTGACTGCACTAAATAGTGAGAACAATAAATTTTAAAGTCGACAATTTTACTTTCAAGGTATTCTTTCTCTGCATCAGACTGAGCTGACTCCATTTTTTCATCAGCAATCCAAGCCGACTCCATAAGTCTCCAAGCAACAACGATATGTGAAGATAAGTTTAAAAAGTCCATACAGTTTTGAAGAACAATATTCATCTCTCCAGCTTTGGCTTTCTTTCCAATGAATCCCATTGCCTCTTGGGCTGCTGCAAGAGCTTTAGAGAAAACACCTCTTTCAAAAGAGAATTCATCAGAGAGTTTATTAGAAGTTTTAAAGATGTCTTCAGATAATTCTCTAAGTGCTGCACCTTTATCTTTTAAAATTTTTCTTGTTACAAGGTCAATTGCTTGAATTCCATTTGTTCCTTCATATAATGAAGCAATCTTTGTGTCTCTAGCAAATTGCTCAATTCCATACTCTGTACAAAATCCATAACCACCGTGACACTGAATCGCATCAACAGCAACATTAAAACCTTGGTCAGAACCAAAAGACTTACAGATTGGAACAAGAAGCCCAATGATACTATTATACTTTTCATCTTTATGAGCTTTATCAAAAAGGTTTGCCGTATAAAGAGTAAGTGATCTTAGTCCTCTAGACATGGCCCTCATTTTTAAAATCATTCTTTTAACATCTGGAAGATTAATGATTTCAGTTCTAAATTGTGTTCTCTCTTGAACATATTGCTTTGTAAGCTCATACGCAAGATTTGCTTGAGACTCACCTTGAACACCAACATCTAGTCTTGCTTGATTCATCATGATGAACATATTTTTCATTCCATCAAATTCTTCACCAATTAGATAACCTTCACATTCATTATTATCACCAAAGTTCATCACACAAGTTGCACTAGCGTGGATCCCCATTTTATGTTCAATCCCAGAACATCTTACATCATTTGACTCTCCAAGTGACCCATCAGCGTTTACTCTAAAACGAGGAACAACAAATAGTGAGATTCCTTTTGGTCCAGGTTTTCCCTCTGGTGTTCTAGCAAGAACAAGATGAATATTATTTTCATAAAGATCACTCTCCCCACTAGAGATAAAGATCTTTGTTCCTTTTATCTTCCACCAACCTTCTTTCGAATCCATTGGCTTCGCTGTAGTATTTAAATTACCAACATCACTTCCAGCACCAGCTTCAGTCAGGCACATTGTCCCGCCCCAAGTACCGTTCATTATAGGTTCTATATAAGTGTTCTTTACATAATCATCTCCAACTAAACGCATAACACTTAATGCACCCTTTGTTAGACCTGGATACATTGACCAACCACAGTTCGCAGCTGCTGATAAAGAAAGGCAAGCTGTGCTTAAAGCTTCTGGAACAGGAGATCCACCAATCTCTTCTGGTTGTCCAAGAGCAAACCAACCCATTTCATAAAACTTTTTGTTAAGGTCTTTAAAGTATTCGGGAACAATAACTCCATCATCTGTTAGCTTTACGCCTTCAACATCAGACTTTTGTCTTGTTGGATAAATTTCATTTTCAACAAATTTATCAAATTCGCCTAGAATTTCTTTTACCGAAGATTCATCAAAACCATACTCTTCGTGTTCAGTAATATTTAGAACATCTAAAAGGTTAAATAAAATGTCTTGTTGGTCTGATTTGTAAACGGCCATCTAGCTCTCCTGAGTAATTCATTTTTAAACAGTAAAAGGATAACCGAAAACCAAAGAAAATAAAATAACAAAGGCCAGCAAATGCTGGCCTTGATAAGTATTAAATTTTTAATTTAATTATCTAATTCTTAATACAAGATTCGTAGCTGGTTGAAGCTGCTCTACACTTATGTTTGAGTAGTAAGTTGTATTAATTCTATCAATTGATATTGAACTAATTTGGTTAACTACTTCACCATTACCGTAGTAAGAAAGTGCTCCGTTCGCCTGAAGTCCATTGTAATTTACTGGGTATAAACCGTTTATTACAGCAATCGGGTTTACAGCAACTGGAAGGTTTGTACTTACAACAAATCTTTTAATATCAGTTACGATTTGTCCAAATTGACCGTTGTTATAACCATAGATTAACTCTACAACCTTTGCGCCAACACTTTGTTGTTGGTTATTTCTAACCATAGTAATTGTTGCGTTATGAACATAGTGCTTAATGATGTTTGTATTATTAACTAAGCCTAACATTTCTTTGTAAGAAGTAGATTCTCTGTTTAGAGTTTCTGTTTGAGCTCCATTATAGTTAAATAATGAATAACCATTTTGAGTTATTACTCCTACTGGTTCTTTATAAGAAAGTGAGTTATCAGACCTAGAGATTACTTTTTTAACCGAACCATTTTGAAGCTGATCAATTAAAATTTGCTCCATGTTTCCAGCACCATTACAATCTCCAACTTCCCAACCAAATAAGTTGATACAGCCTTGAACGTCGAATCCGCCGCCAGAGTTACTATAGTTACCATTGTAGTATGGCCCAACGTGATACATCTCTACGTTGTTTTCTAAACCTGATGCAAAAGAAGTTCCGTTAAAAGCACTTCTAATTTGATCAAGATTTGTTTGACTCATCGGGCTTGTGTTAATTCCATTGTTAAATGAACTTACGCCAGAGCCGCTGCTTGATGAGCTACCAGAGTCATCTTTTTTACCACATGCAGTAGCAATGAAAGCAGCTAGTAGTAATACAGGCATTTTTCTTAAAATTTTCATACATTCCTCTCTTTGTTTTTGTTCTCTCAAAATAAAAATTACTACCTCTATCTATACAAGCCACGTGCCAACTCTAGGTGACTAAATAATAGATACTTACGGTGTGAAATGTGTTAATATTTAGTACACCCTGTTAATAAAATTTACACTTTTGGAGGAAACCACTGTGATAAATAAATACATAGACCACACTCTACTTAAGGCCGATGCCACTGCAGAACAAATTCTACGAGTATGCTCAGAGGCCATAACTTATGACTTCGCAGCTGTTTGTGTTAATGCTTTTTATGTCCCTTTAGTATCAAGTACATTAAAAGATAGCTCTGTTAATACTTGTACTGTTGTTGGTTTTCCACTTGGAGCAAGCCCTACATCAACAAAAGTTCAAGAAGCACAAGTTGCAATTGAAGCAGGTGCAGATGAAGTGGATATGGTTATCAATATTGGTGCTTTAAAAAATGGAGACTTAAAATACGTTGAATCTGATATTATTGCTGTAAGAGAAGAATGTCATAAACATAAAAAAATATTGAAAGTTATTATAGAGACTTCACTTCTTTCTGAAGAAGAGAAAATCTCGGTTTCGAAAATTGTATCAAGTGCAAAGGCTGATTTTATAAAGACATCTACTGGGTTCTCAACAGGTGGAGCAACTCTTGAAGATGTAAAGCTTATGAAAGAAAATATCTCTGCTGATGTAAAGATTAAAGCCAGTGGTGGTGTTCGAGATCTTGCGATGGCAAATAAAATGATTGAAGCTGGGGCCTCGAGAATTGGAACGAGTTCTGGAATTGCGATTTGTAAGGGTGAAACTTCAACTAGCGACTACTAATCAATACTTTTAGTCGCTTTCGCTCCCATCTCTTTTAGTTCTTCTACCTTAGAGATCAAGTCACCTCGACCTTCACTAAGCCTCTTTAAAGAAGCATTATGCGAGTCTTGAATCTTATTTATATAATCACTTGTCTGTTTTAACCCATCATAGAGACTTACAAACTTGTCATATAAAAGACCTGCTTTACGTGCTATTTCATCACCATTTTTATTTTGATCATCTACTCTCCACAAACTTCCTACTGTCTTTAAAATTGGAAGCAAAGTAATTGGAGTAGATAAAGTAATATTTTTCTTTGCTGCATAATCAAGAAGTTCAGGAAACTCTGAATAAATAATTGGAAGTATTGATTCTAAAGGGAGAAACATAATCACATAGTCAGGTGAATTTAATTTTTCGATCTTTTGATAAGCCTTTGAGCTTAAGTCATCAATATGTCTTTGAAGAGATTTTTTAAGTTCTTTGTGATCTTCATTTACTAAAGACTTAAGACTAACCTTTGAGTCTATAATAATATGCAAGTCATTCGGAAGATTTATAATCGCATCGGGCTTAAAGAGATTTCCCTCATCGTCTTTTAACTGCAGTCCATTTCCTTGAAGATTAAATTCTCTTCCCTCTTTCAGTCCTGCAAGCTCAAGACTTCTTGTAAGGATTATTTCTCCCCAATCTCCTTGAGTCTTCGAGTCTCCCTTTAAAGCAAGAGTCAGACTTTGTGTTTCCTTCTCCATTTTTTGAGATAAAAGCATCATGTTATGAAGTTCAGTTCTAAGAGCTGTTGTATTTTCAATATTTTTTTCTCTCGTTAAATCTAGAGATTTTTTATATTCCGAAATTTCATTTTGAAAAGGAGTTAAGCTTTTTTCAACAGATGAAGAAGTGGTTTTTTCAATTCCACCTTTCAAAAGCTTAAAGATAATAAACCCGATAAGAAGGCTTGAAGCTGTTCCTAAAAGAAATCCATAGATAAATTCCACGCTCTATTTCCCTACAATTTTAACAAGTCTAAGCTTTCCGGCCTTAAGGATATACTCCTTACCTGATTCAATAGTTAACGTTATTTCTTTAAAAGGTTTAAAATCTATCTTAATTGCATTTTGTTTAAAAAGACGTCTTCCTTCACCATTAGATTTTATCCACTCTAAAGAAGTCATAAAATTTAGTAGATCTAATTCTCCAGCTTCCACTTCAGAAACTTGAATATCATCAGGGATTTTATTTTTAGAAAATCTTTCTTCGAATTTCTTTCTTTCAGCTTCCCCTGTCCCCTCTGGATGATAATAATTCACGATATCCACAGCGAGCTCTTTTTTAGAAATCATCGGATGACGAGAACCATCTTTAATTCCACTAATAATCCCTTCAACTTCACTTGAAGATCTTCTCGATAGAAGTTCATAGTATCTAAGCATAAGTTCATCTGAGATAGACATCATCTTACCAAACATATCTGCGGATGAATCCTCTAGAGAGATATAATTATCAAGAGATTTACTCATTTTATTCACACCATCAGTTCCCTCTAAAATAGGCATTGTTAAAATACACTGGGGAGATTGATTATGTGCTTTTTGAAGGTGGCGACCTACCATTAAGTTAAAGGTTTGGTCCGTTCCACCTAATTCTAAATCTGATTCAATAGCAACTGAGTCATAACCTTGCATAACAGGATAAACAAATTCATGCATATAAATCGCATCTTGATTTTTATATCTTTTACTAAAATCATCTCGCTCAAGCATCGAACTAACAGTAACCTTGGCCATAAGAGAGATCATATCAATTGGAGAGAGTTTACTTAGCCATTCATTATTGAACACAATCTTAGTCTTTGTAATATCTAGTATCTTTCCAATTTGCTCAGAATAAGTTTTGGCATTCTCAATAACTTCAGCATCTGTCAAAATCGGACGAGTCTTACTCTTTCCTGTTGGGTCACCAATTCTTGCAGTGAAGTCTCCAATTAAAAAGTATATATCATGCCCAAAATCTTGAAGAAGTTTTAGTTTTTGAATAACGACACTATGTCCCAAATGAATATCAGGCCTAGAAGGATCTGCTCCAAACTTCACCTTTAAAGGTGTATCTGTATCATATGATTTCTTGAGCTTCTCTAGTAGTTCATGCTCAGGAACAATATCAGAGGTTCCGCGCTTTAATTCTTTAAGCTGATCTTCAGCAAAAATAGTTATTTTTTTCATTAGTAAATCCTTTTGAAAATAGTACTAGAATTTTTAAGGTTCGTAAAAAAGAACTGCATTAATATATTTTCCCTCGACATAAAACTGAGCCGATATTGGGAAGCAGACCTGTGCATTTTCAAAGTAGGACAGTCTTGTTTTTAGCTCTGGTATATTTGTAATCTTTTTTACAATTTCATGCTTTCCATAAAAAGCTTTTAGCTCTGAGATTTCTACAATCCCAAACTCAGACTCAAAATCAGATGGGTCTCTTTTGAGGACTCCACATATTTTAAATCCATCCCTATAAGTAAGTTTATCTTCTTTGAAGATTGAAGCTGGAAACTCTTTATCCATCTCTAACTCATATCTAGTTGCCTGTTCTTTGAGATCGACTTGTTTAGAGATTAGATTTTCAAATAAATCTATATTTGATTTATTCATGTGCTTGATTCTATTTCTAATTCTTACTTGAGAGTTTGCAACTTGTTTTGGGATTCTTTTTATACTCTCTTTAATATTCATATACTGAATATTAAATTCAATATGCCCTTTAATACGGCCAAGGTTAAAGATTCCCTTTTTCTTTGTATTGATTGAGCATCTAATTTTTCCAGGGTTTGCAAATTGAAAAGATTCTTGTTCCCTAAAGTGAATCAACTTTCCATTGTACTCACAAAAGAACTCATACGCTCTGACCTTTGTCTTTCTAAGGTATCGGTTTCCTGCTTCCTGTTTTTCTTTAAAATTTGCAGTTTGATACCCTTCAGGTCCAGTGATACCAAAGCGAGGATGCTCAATACTGCCTTTAATATCCTTAATGATTAACATATCTCCATCAAATATTTCTTTTTCAAACTGATATGAGAATTTTTTAGGCCCTACGACTTCATAGTTTGAAAAATTGGCATACTTTAAAAGTAACTCTCTTCCTCGATAAGTAATCCCGTCTGAAATTTGAAACCTTTCTTCCAACAAAGCTCTTGTCCCCATCCATTTATCATAAATCTGCGAGAGTTTAAGTTCCGTGTGGCTCACAATATTTGGAAAAAATCCATTCATCCATTCAGCTTCACTCACAGGAAATTCATCGAATGACGGAATGATATAGCTAAATTTTAGATTATCAGCACGACAGCTAAAGTTATTTTCTTCTTTCTCATCGAATAATACTTTATAAATATTAGAACTCACAGGTGTTATCGTTTTAGTGAATCGACAAGTTCTTTGGTCTGAATCAATTTTTATATAGAAAGGCACATTATTGTAAAAAGGTGTCGAAAGAGCTCTGAGGGGAAAACGAAACGTTCCTACTTTTTCTCTTTGAGAAAGTAGCGATACGCTTGCTTTCAATACATAACAAGATTCCGTATTTCCTTTGATTTTTTCTGGACAGATTTTATGAAACTCAAAAAAAGGCTTTTTAATTCCCATCTCTTCAAACGAAGCTAGTCTCCTGTCCAAAATGGTACATGAGGTAATAATAAAAATAGCTAGTAAAACAAGTACTTTCACATACTTATTATCGGTATATTAGAAACAATAGTTTAGAAACCAGTCATCTTATTTCTAACTCTTGAAAGAGTTTTTGAGGCAACAACTCGAGCTCTTTTTGCTCCATCCTCAAGAACCTCATCAAGTGCTGATTTATTTTGCATTAGTTCATTATACTTCTCTCTTGGAGCTTTTAATGACTCATTTACGACATCAAACAAGTGAGCTTTTGCATAGCCCCAACCAATACCTTCTCTGTACAAAGCCTCTTCCTGAGCAATTTGCTCTGGTGTTGCAAAGAGTTTATATAAATCCATTATAAACGAATCATCTGGATTCTTCGGTGTATCAGGCTCAGAGGAGTCAGTTTTAATCTTATTGATAAGTTTTTTTAGTCTTTTTTCTGTTTCCCAAACACCAATAGCATTGTCATAAGACTTACTCATTTTTCTACCATCAAGTCCCACTACATATGAAGCTCCAGACTCTTGAAGAACTTCTTGGGGCTCGATTAAAGTCCCTTCTCCATAAAACTCATTAATTCTTTGAGCTATAGAGCGAGCGATTTCAATATGTTGTTTTTGATCTTTACCCACTGGAACTAAATTCGTGTCATAAAGTAAAATATCTGCGGCCATAAGAATTGGATAAGAAAACAATCCCATGTTTACACCCAGATCAGGGTCCTTTTTATTATCTAGATTTTTTTGAACTTTATCTTTATAAGAGTGGGCTCTATTCATATCACCTTTGGGTGTCATACAACTTAGAATCCACTGAAGTTCAAATATCTCAGAAACATCTGACTGTTTATAGAAAATAGATTTTTTTGTATCAAGGCCTAGTGCAATCCAAGTTGCAGCAATACTATAAACGTCTTCTTTGAATGCTATTGGGTCTCTAACTGAGGTCAGAGCATGATAGTCAGCGATAAAGAAAATTGATTGGGTGTCCACAGACTTATTAGCAAGATCGATAGCTGGTTGAACAGCACCTAAAATATTTCCAAGGTGGGCCATCCCTGTTGGTTTTATACCCGTAAGAATTGTTTTCATTTCTACTCCAAGACAATTATAGAATGCCACAAAACAACTCAAAAAAAAAGCCGGGAATCAATCCCGGCTAATTATAAATTATCTACATCTTCTTTTAAGCTTTAGTTTTGCTCCGGTCTTTTCTCCAGAGTCACTTACATAAATTGTCTTCTTAACACATGAGTCATTCATACCTAGAACTTCTAATTCTAAGTTTTGATTTTGATCTAGTGAAAATGCAATAGACGCATCTTTAGAAAATTTTGAGAAACTTAAATTAAAGCTCTTAAGCTTATCAACAGTAACATACTGAGGATTTGCACAATATCTTCTTTCAGTTACACAGCTTCTTGCAACAGTTCTATAACAAAGATTATTTCTATTGTATCTTCTTCCTGCATAAACAACTCTTCCACCTCTTGGTCCACGTGGTCCTCTTCTAGGCGGGTTATATCTAGGTCCAACTCTTCCACTTCCGTAGTAACCACCGTTACATCTATAAGCAACAGAATCATATCCACAAAGAGGTCCGTTTGTTACAGTTGTTCTTCGTGTTCTCATATCTGCGTCATCACATCTTTCTACGCTTGTCGGAACTACTAGGTTAAGAGTAACGTTTGCTGGAGTGTTTGCAGTTTTTTCTAAAGTTGCAGCATTGCTTCCAACTTCAACTGATGATCCATTTAAATAAACAGTGTTAGCAAGTGCTCCCATAGAAACAAGTGCTAGAGATAAAATTAATAGTTTTTTCATAAATTCTCCAATTTAAATTTTTTCCAATCATATTCAATACATCTTTGATTACATTCTTTGTCAGATACAGCGATCTTTGTAAGATACATTTCAATACCAATCATATCCGCTTTGATATCTTTTATATCAGCATCACCTGGAGTGAACATATCCCAAACTTCTTTTAAGATTCCAATATTTAGAGAATCAACTGCTCCACATCTAAGTGCAAGCATGCAAGACACTGCACAATGTTTATATTTATCATTACTACTTTCTAAGAGTTTCGCTTTTACTGTCTTGGCGTGAAAAATAGAACAAAGAGCAACCTTTTCATTTGCAAATGAACTACTCATTACCATCAACAAAGCGATTATCACTAAGGTTGTTTGCTTAAACATTTAATGCCTCCAAAACAAACTCAAAATAGCATATTCTGAGCTAAGTAGTGAAAACTTGTAATTTTTACATCTTAAATTTGATTGGGAATCGCTCTAAGTACTTAGAACAATTATTTCTCACAGGAAGAAGGTTGGGGATATTTTTCTTCGCAAAGTCAAAGTGGTCAAGAAGAACAACATTCTGTGCAATAAGATACTCAAAGTTTCTATAGTCTATTTCTTTTGAATATGCGGCTTCAAAGTCTCCTAGAGTCGCAGTATTCATTTCTTTATTCAAGCCTCTAAACTCTAAAGAAAATGATCCTGAATTCTTTCCTGCTTTATAATCAAAGAGCTTTTCAGTTTTAGTAATCTCATATTCTGGAGCAACTAAAAAACACAAATCGTATTTTTCCCAAACGATTACAGTGTATTTTTTCTTTGCAGCTGAGCGAATTTTTTTAACCGAAAAGTAAGAAAAAATTCCCGTTAAAATAACTATAGATATTATCAATGCTTTCGTATTCATTACTGTAGAGCTCTCTTTGCTTTTTGGTAGTCAACCTTGTCTAAGAAAAGTTTATATTTTCCGTTTGAGTCTACCTTAAAAATTGTAAATTCAAAGTCTTTCAATTCATCAAGAGCATGATTTTTTGTAAAATAAGGACCCATCCCCCTTGTTCTAAAACTGGGACCATTTATCATCAGCTTTGATTTAGGTATAAACATCTTCTTAATATACTCTGTGAAGCTTAGTATTAGAGGTTTCTTATTAAAGCTAAAATCATAAACTTTATTATTCACTACTGAAAAGACATGAAATCTCCAAGTCTGATAAAGCATTCCAAACTTCTCTCTACCAAAGCGAGAATTAAAAGCAGGAACCTGACCAAAAGTCCATGGATGATAAGGAGCTTCAAGGTGAACAGCAAACTTACTAGTTTCACTCATCTTCTTTTTAGATATACGCTCAAGAAACCATTTCGTATTTTTATTACAAAACCTGTCCTTTATCGCTGGATTACTAAAGTTTAAAATGAACTCCCTATCTATTTTAGTGGATGAAAATAGAGAAGTTGAAATAAGAATAAGAATAAGAAATTTAATCATGAGCTCTATTTACAAAAGATCGTTACCATTCGAAAACAACTCTTGTAAAGAATACTTACTTTTTCCAAAGAATTTCAATATAAAGTTTCTGGGAAGTTAGATTTGGCTGTTTATCACCAAGTGTTTCTAAGTTATTTTGAAGCTGTGTTGAGTTGAATTCTGCTCCAAGGCGAAAGCCCCAATGCTTTGATGCTATCATTATACCTAGATCGCCAAAGTATCCAAAATAATTTTGATTCTCGGATTTACGGTAATTTTCTCCTGCAGTCCCAGAAGTTTCTTCTAAATAGTCATCTCTATCATAACTAATTTGGAAGTCTCCGATTAACGCTCCAGCTCCAACATAAAGCCACGGCTTTACTAGATATTTAACTCCAAGCTTAGCTTCAACCATAGAGATATCTGCATCGAGAGCAGTTATATTAGTTTCAGCTCCTTCATCTGCATATTGGTAACGAGATTTTGCCTTAGCTAAATTCATACCAACGCCAACAACATAAAGAAGTTTTTTTGAGATCAATCCTTCATGCGATAGGCGAAAGAATCGCCCTTCTGAGAAATCTCTTAAGATTTTATCATCACTTATCTCAGTTTCAGAGTCATTGATACTCCAAACACCTGCTCCTAAAGAAAAAATTCTTTTATTAGCAAAGGCACTCGATGACATCAAAACTAGCAGTATTATAAACTTCATTTCATTATACTAACAATATCAAAACATAAGTCAATAAAACCCTATCTAGGTGTTACAGAGAAAGTCTCTTTCCTAAGGATTTCACCTTTATACTTAACCATTAGCTCCAGATCAATTTTCTTCTTCTTAGCTGACTTTGGAAAACTATACTTTAGCTTCACTGCTGAGACTTCATTTTGTCTAAGTGCTTTTGTTTTAACTGAAGATACTTTCATATTGATCTTTTTTGCATTTGAACCGATGGCCTTTAGAGAAACTTCATAACCATCATCTAGAGACTCAACCAGTGGTGAAATATCAACTTGAAAAACATGCACATAATACTTGAAAACACTTTTAATCTTTGGTGTTTTATTAAAAATTGTTTTACTCGACTGTTTTGGATTAACAGCTAATTGTTCAGAAATATTAATTTGCTCAATTCGAGATGATTTATACTTATCTCCAGGTAAAGCCACTTTTGCATTGAAAACGATTCTATCCGCAGAGCCAGCCATAGGATTAACAGTAAAAGGTATTTCAAAAGTTTTAATCTCTCTTCCATTCATATTAGAGAAGACATATTTCCCTTTTTCTAATTCTAAATTAGAGCTATCTACAACACTTAGAATTGCAGCATCAGTTGCAATTTTTGAAGAAATATTTTTCAAGTTGATTTTGATAACACCCTTATCTGCACCTCTAAGGTTCTTTGTTGAAAATGAACTTTTCTCAACTGTAATTACCGGATGTTGTGCAATCCAGTTCGATACATCTGTGTTTGCAAGTCGTCTTTCTTCTTCTTTTGCAATCGGAAGCTCACTATTATAAGTATTTTTATAATTTCTAGAATACGTATGATCGTAAATATCTTTTTTACCGATTGCTTTTGCTTCTCCAAAAGAAACGTTCTCACTTTGAGAAAAGAAACCATTATAGTTAGATTCTCTAGTCACTTCTTCTTTTAGTAAGAATTTCGAAATATATTTCTCCTCGTAAGATTGCTCAAAAGTGATATAACTCTCATCTAGATAAATATCAGTAAAAGTAGATTCATATGCTTTTTTACAAATCTCTTTGAAATGAACTAAATTTTTATAAACGCTTTTACAGTCAACTGATCCAAATGGAATCGTACTCGGAGTTTCATAGCTATTTGATGCAAGCTTCATCTGCTCATAAAGATCATTTGAGTTTGTTACTTCATCGAAAGAGTTTAAAATCATTTTATCCATTGAAGTTCTTAAAGATTCTGATTTTTCAATTTCATCTTGGCTAAGATCTTCTATTTTAAAGAATGAACCACTTTTTTCAGTTAAGCTTATATATTTTTTAAATGACTTAAATCGATTTTTCTTTATAAACGCTAAAGGCTTACTTAATTCTTCTTTAATAAATTCTTCAAAGAACGCTGGCGCAAAATGTGTTTTTGCATAATTAATTGCCGATGCTTTTCCGTCTAATTTTCCTGCTTCTGTCGCTCGGGAGATACTTGTACTATCTGCGTACCCCTCGGAGTAGCCATTTTCATATCCAGCGATCTCTCCTCGAACAAATCCAATCAACTTGGCCTTAGCCTTTCCAACTGTAGTTCCCACCATGCTTGAAACACTTGTTGAGATTGAATCTGATAAAGAAAGACCTTCTTGTTTTCCTAAAGTGTAAGCAAGATCGGTCTGTGAGCGACCAAGATCTTTAGCAGACTCTTTATATGAGTCATAAAGATTTTGTCTTCTCTCATATTCGGATAAAGCAATTCGAGTACTTTCAATTAATTGATCAAGAGCTACCTCTAAATCATTAATCTCTCTTCTATTGATGTTTTCTTGTTTCTTCAGCTCTCTAACCTCTGCTCTTACTTGCATAATTTCAGACTCACTGTATGAAATTTCTCTTCGAAGGTTAGGTACCTGATTGCTAATATAATCAAGTCTTGCGTTAAGCTGTGCAATTCTATGTTTTAAATCTTTACGAGATTTTTTTAATTTTGCTATCTTTTGACTAACTGTCGTTAATTTAACTTCAAAAGAGTTGATCTTTTCTTTTAAAAGATTTTTTTGTGTACTTAGCTCAGCAATTCGAACTTCAAGATTTGATTTATTCGTAGCTAGCTTTTGTCTTTTTTGCTTAAGGCTCGCAATAACTGTTACCAATTGTTTATTTGAAGCTTTTAAACTATCTATTTGTTTTGTTAATGAAACTTGTTTTTGTTTTTCTTTTGAAATTTGAACAGGAATTTTTGCTATTTTGACATCAGTCGAACTTAGCTCGTTTTTAACTTTAGTTTTTTGCTTCTTCAATGCTGAAACTTTAGTGTTTTGATTCTTCACTTTCTGTGCAACTGTCGCAACTCGTTGTTTCATTTTTGTAACAATTTGTTTTTGTTGCTCTATCAATTTTGGATCAGCATTTGTTGTAACTAATTGCTTTAGCTTAGCCATTTCTTTTGTAAGCTTTTCTTTTAATGTTTTATGTTTATTTCTCAATGAAACAAGGTGTTGTTCCGAGGTTTTAATATTACTCGCTATTTCTTTTAATTTTTCAGATAAAGTAACTTTTTTAGCCTCAAGGATTTTTTTACTTTCTTTAAGTTTTACTACCGTATCTTTACTTTTAATAACTTGAGATTTCTTTGTTTTAATCGTTGTTTTTTGTGCCAGAAGTAAACTTTCTTTTTGTTTTAGTTCTCTTTTTGTTGCATCTAGGCGTTTTTTCACATCCGTTATCAATCTTTGTTTTTCAGATAAATCTTTTTTTATAGGACGTAACTGTCTTCTATGGTTTTCAATCTTGCTTAAAAGGTTAGACTCTCTTTGAACCGAATCTGAAAGTCTCTGTTTTACATCTCTAAGAGTGATTCTTTTATTACGTTTCTCATTTTCAATACTAGGAATTTCTCTTTGAAGCTGTTGAATCTCTCTTTCATATGCTCCAATTGCTCTATTTAGCGAAGCCAAATCATTATTGTTCGCATCTATCGTATCTAAAATTACCAGTAGAGAATCTCTCGATTCTTCCAAGGAAACTTCAGTATTATCTCTGTCTGACTTTAAAGAAGTATAATCATTATAATATGGAGAATAGTTTATTTCGTCCGGTAGATTATTCGCATTTGAATTTATAGAAACAAGAAGCATGCAACCAGCAAGTATGGCCATATTTTTCATCTGAGATATCCTTTGTTAGATGAGTTATATGACTTTTTATCCATTGCAATCACAAATGTAAATTGCGAGTAAGAAGATAATTAAATTTAATGAAAAAATGACCTAAGTAGTGTCTAATTGCCACCATTTTGCTGAAAGAATCTCTTAAAGATTGTATAAAAATGCCATTTTCTAAGTTTTCCAGAACTTGAATTACACATTAGAGATTTTTTATCACAGCGCATGGCCTGAAGGTATCCATAATAGCGCCTCTCGTGACGATCCATTCCTTCTCTGTTTCGTCTAGAAATAACCAGAGGAGTAATATTCGACATTGTTGAACCTGTAATTTGATCATATTCATCATCAAGCCCCATCATATGTCCGAGTTCATGAGCAATTGTTGTCCCTGACCAAATCAAACTCCACCTTGTATCATAGGGACCACGAGTTCTAGTGGTTTTTAATTTAACACTAAAGTGAGATTTACTTGGATTATCAACAACATCAAATTTAAATCTAAAACCTTTTGGTGATTTTTTATTCCACACTTTTTCAGCTTCTAAAAACTTATCTTCCATTACTTGCTTTGCTAATTGTTTATTGATTCTCTTTGCATACTTAAAATGAACTCGAACCTTTGCCGTTACAACTCCCTCGCTATACGAAAGGTCATAATGATATTTTTTATTAACTAAACCTACATATTTAATCTTTCCCTTAACGACAACTTCTTGATCTGTTGAAAGTCTAGAAAAACGACTATCTAACTGCCCCGGAGTTATAAAGAACGATTTATTGTCTCTTTTAAAATTTCTTTTTACATAAATACAATTCCAGTAAGCCGTTACATCTTTACCTCTTAAATATGAAACGGAATTTCTAACCTGAGTTCGAAATAAATCATTTAGCTGGATACTAGTCAGTTGATTTCTAGTATGTAGACATTTTCCTTTTTTAGATATTTCAAAATTTAAATCATTTGAAATCTCAACGAGATTAGATCTAAGGCTTTGCGAAAAAGCACTTGTCGAAACGATCATTACTAGAAATAGATATTTCATAATTTTTCCTTTTTAAAAGGATATAAAATACAAGATTGATGCCAGAGAAGCTTCGTGAATTCGAAGACTTAGTTCTGTCTTTTTTGTTTAAATCATTGTTGTTGAACAGATTTGTGACATTATTGCTAATTTACACTTATATTTAGGCTACAAGATAATAATGAGCATCTTTACACTCAATTAAGACTTCCTTCTTTCTTTTTAATTGATAAATAAGACTTCTGAGACGAGCGTCTGATTCGGGGCTCCACGGCTCTTTCCAAATATATTGAATTAAATCTTCTTTATTCAAAAGACCATTACTCTCGTTTAAAATATATAGTAACTTACTAGAATTTGATTTTAGCGTATTCAAAACCTCTTCATCAATTAGTGGAGAACTCTTTGCAATTAATTTTTCATACCTTTTCAGAGATTCCTTAAAGAGACACTCATCTCCAAAAAACTCAAACCTGTCTCTATATACAAAAGGATTAATTAAGGACAATTCTTTCCAGTAAATATTTGCTTGATTAATATTACGGTTTGAGAGCTCTTTTATAACAAGTAATTCATAATAGAGCTGACCTCCATGTTTAAAGTCCTTCTTGTAGGCATAAATAGGATGGCCTTTATATAAATGATTAAGCATAGTTTTTAAGTAAATATAATTTCCATTTACTCGATACCCTTTAGTTCTCTCATAGAGCTTTAATATTGAAAAACATTCATCAATATCTTGTATTTTAAAAAGACTCATTATTTTAAAAACAAAAAAATGACTTAAGCGATCTTCAATTATATTTGTACTATTTAGAAGAATATCATCTACAAGTTTATTTGCTTTCATTCCATTTTCTTTAAGAAGGGCATAGTGAATTTCACACTTAGATTTAATAACTTTTTTAAATTCTGTGTCTATTGGGAGTGTTAGTAATTTGTTGTAGCAATTCTTAACTCCTTCTAAGTCTTTCATATTTGCCAAAGTTGTAAAAAGAGCTGAAACAGGGCGAAACAAATAGTTCGTATTATTTGCTTGCTCAAAATTATGAATTGAAGCATTATAGGCTTTGATACTTTCTATGAAAAATGAATTATTATTATAAAAAGCTCCTAAGAGGAAGTATTTGAATCCATTAACAAAAGGATTTATGCTTCTAATTGATAAAAGTCTTTCAACTCCTTGATCAAAATTATTTTTTCTAAGATCAATTAAGGAATGTAAGATTTTCTTTTCGGATTGTGGAATTCGTTTATCTTTAAAAAACAATTTAGTTTTTTTTGAATCAACTCTTAATAGCTCATACGCTCTAAGAAATGTTTTATGATTTATTTCATAATCAATCACGATTAGTTGTCTCTTTGCGCTTTTGGAGCGAGATTTACAAGTTCTTCTATGAGTTCTTGATTACTTCTTTCTTCATCACTCATTGGCCCCTCAAAGCAAGTTAATACTAATTTTTTGTGGCTCTTTAATATTTGAGTTAATGTTTTTTCAAATTTTTCTTTTTTGTAGATTTCGGTTTTCTTTGCTTTCTCATCGAGAGAACAAGCTTTTCCATGTTGAAATTTTGAATTTTCAATAATTAGCATACTCTTAATACTTAAATATATTGATATCTTATCTAGTAGACTAACAAATGTTTCATTCTCTTTGAGTTTGACCTTCTCTTTAAATTGCTTAACTAGCTTCTTCTTTAACTTCGCTAGTTTTACTAATCTTTTTTTACATATTGGTGTCATTTTTATAACTTTTTGAAATTCTTCAAACCGAGCTGATCCACCATAAAAAAAAGTTTTCTCTTTTCCACATAAAATACAGTGTTTAACTTGTACTTGTTTATGCTCAGATTCACTTTGAGTTCTCTCATCAAAGACTCCACCAGTTCCTACTACTTGAGCTAGACTCAAAGTAGAAAGAAAGGTGAATAATAAAATTGTCGCTAACCTACAGTACATAAAAGCTTTATCGGAGAATTAAGCTTAAAACTAAAAACGTCATAATTTCAAGGGTTTAGTCTGTATCACATTTTTTTTCTCATTCTATCTCTAAGAACCTTTAAGATTTATATATCGAATAATTAAAGAGTACTTAGATTCATTAACAGATTGAAGGAGAAAGTTATGAAAAGGATTAAAACGTTATTTTTACTACTAGCAAGTATTTCACTACTAACAAGTTGCTATCCTGAGGACGAATTTAGTGAACATACATCTAACTCCAAAGCTAAAGAATATATGATGAGAGTTGGTACCTCTATCGTTTACTTTGAACATGAATATGACTTTGCAGACCACCAGTCTGACTCTCGAGGTTCAACCCTTCTAAGAAGAAATGATGGTACAACGTTTATCGCTTCAAATGAAAATATGACTCTATCTGGAGATATCACTTACTATATTGAAGGCCCTCAAGGAGATTACCCAATGTCTGTTAACATATCAGACACTATTCAAACTGATGAAGACGGAGATTTTTCTCATGACTTTAAAGTTAAAATGGGCTCAAGCGGAGAAGTTATTACTTCAATCAAGATCAATCTAAAATTAACGATAATTACTGACAATGGAGAGAGATTTGAAAAAAGATTTAACTTTAGTAACGAAACACTGTGGGATCGCGCCGTTGTCTTAGCTGAAGCAATGTTTACATACGACTTAACTTATCTTGGAGTGAAGTACTGGACTAGAGATGGTCGAACGAATGGCAGTCCGAAAAACACAACAGCAACTTACTTTGATATTAATGATGATATCGTTCTGGAACAAATTTAAGTACTGGTCTTAATAAATTACGGACACAAAAAAGCCACTCAAAAAGAGTGGCTATATGCTTTAAATAATTGATTTTAAATTGGTTGCGGGAGCTGGATTCGAACCAACGACCTTCGGGTTATGAGCCCGACGAGCTACCAAACTGCTCCATCCCGCGTCAAATTATTGTAATAAGGTTATAGACCATTGATTTTAAGTTGTCTAGCCCTTTGCTCAACTTTCTTTTACAAATAAAAAGTGTTTTGCTCAATCACTAAAAGCTAAATAAAACTCTCCAAGCGTCGATAAAGCCTTAGTAAGCAATAATATTGGAGATCTGCACATGGCCACATTACAACTTGAACAAAAAAATATTTCATTAAATTTTGATACTACAGAGCTAAATGCACAGCAGATTAGACTAATTAAAAGTATTTGTTCAATGTTAAACCATGTCCTAACAACAGATGATGAATGTGATTATTTTGATGGGAGTGCTGATCTTATGAAAATGGTTGCAAGTGCAATAAAGCAAGCTAATTTTTCAAAAGGGATAAATGAAGATATTCCCTACGCTCAGCAAGCTTTAGAATTCTGCATGGATATGGTTACTGACCAAATCCACACAGAAGAAATTATTAGACACGATAATTAATTTATCTTTTTCTCGACTTACCCTTAGTCGTTTTCTTAGCAAATGAAGGTACCATTTTGATATCTTTTTGCGCTTCTTCTTTTTTCTTTTCTGCAGCTTTTACACTCAGCTCTTTTTGAAGCTTAATTGTCTCAAGGTAATTTTCTTTTTTATATTTTGCAAAGTCTTTATTGTCAGCAACCTTAGCATCTCTTTGGAACTTAACTGACTTTCTAACAGCAACAGTTTTTTTCATGCTTATATATTCATCAGCATTAGGGTTTATTGTACCATCTTTATTAAAACCAATTAAACGCATCATCTCTGGCTTAGTAATAAATCCCCAGTCCCCTGGTTTAATTTTATCAATCGCAAGATTTCCAATTGCAACTCTTTTTAGTTTATCAATAGTAACACCAGCCGCTTCACAGATTCTTCTAATCTCTCTGTTTTTACCTTCAGCCAATTTAAATTCTAACCAAGTTTTATTTGGAAGTTGCTCAACAATTCTAACTGACTTTGGTTTTAAAATTCCATCATCAGCAGAGATACCTAGTCTTAACTTTTTAAGAATAGATTCGTTTACTTTACCAAATACTTTTACTTCATATGTTTTAATAACTTCGTACTTTGGATGCATAATCATATTTCCAAACTCACCATCGTTTGTCATGATCAGAAGACCTTCTGAAAGATAATCCAAACGACCTACAGGGTATACTCTTTGGCTAACAGCTTTTATTAAGTCAAGAACTGTCTTTCTTCCCTCTGGATCAGAAAGAGTTGTCATATAACCACGAGGCTTATTTAAAACAAGATAAACATGATCTACTCTTAGAACATCAATAATCTCACCTTTAACCATTACACTGTCTTCTTGAGCATCAACTTTAGTTCCAAGCTCAGTAACTTTCTTTCCATTTACTTTTACATGGCCATCAAGAATAAGATCTTCAGCTTTTCTTCTCGAAGTAATTCCACAGTCAGCAATGTACTTTTGTAGACGTGTTAATTTAATTTCTTTTTTATGATTTTTACTCATCTTAGGCTCCTATCTGCCTCACGGCAGTTAATTATGTGAATTGATAACGCAACATAGCGTCTAAGCGATGAGATAGCAATTTTTTTTGTGGAGTCTAAGTTATTATTATTAGGCGTACGAGAGTTTTTCTCTTAAAGTTCATCACCCGAGAGCTGCTCACCTTTTGCAAGAATTGAGTCTATAGCGCCATCAAGATCACCAAAGAAGTCATCATCGTCTTCTGAGTTTATTTCTTCAGCTTCAACTTTAGTCTTTGTTTCCATCTCTACTTCAGCTGAATCTGCTGATTCAAATAAGTTATCAAATGCTGTGTCTAGGGCTTCACTTAATTCTTCTGCTTCAAATTTTAAATCTTCTTTTGCTTGATTTAATTGTTCGGCGCTCAGCTCGGCTACAACTTCCGTTTCTTTTTGAGTTTCTTCTACTTCAGAAAGTTTCGTCTCAATTACGGCTTCAACATCTTCAGTTACATTTTCAATAAGCTCTTCTGACTTTGCAAGAATTGCATCGATTGTTCCATCTAGATCTTCAATTTGAGTGTCATCAAAGTTTTCTTCAAATATTACTTCAACTTCAGGAAGCTCTCTTCCTTCTTCCGCTTCAAGTTCTAAATCAACTGCAAAATCAACAACATCTTCATCTTCGTCATCAAATACAGGTGCATTTAAAACTTCGTTTGTTGAAGTTACGTCAACACTTCTTGGCTCCATGATCGCCATAAGAGTTTCAGAAGTAAGTGCTAAGTTATTTTGATCAATAATTTCAGAAGAGTTTACAAATTCTTCTAAAATATCAAATGCAGATTTTTTCTCTACAGCATCAACATTTTTTCTTTTCTTATCCATGTCTTTTAGAGACTGAGTAAACATTGTGTCTGCAGCAATCTCTTTAATTTGAGAAGTTAGATCTTCTAATTCTTCAAATTCATCAAAGTTAAATAATTTTTTATCACCTGAATTTACAATAGATTTAATATCTGAAATTTCACCAAGGTCTGTTGCTGTAGCAAGCTCATGCAACTCACTTTCACTTGGAAGATCATCAACTGTATTTAAATTAAATACTTCTAAGAATTCTTGGCTTGTTCCATAAAGAGATGGCCTACCCATTTCATCAGAGCGCCCAACAATTCTTACTAATCTCTTATCCATTAATTGTCTTACGATATGAGATGAATCAACTCCACGAATAGATTCAACTGAAGTTTTAGAAATTGGTTGTTTATAAGCAATGATTGCCATTACTTCTAGTGCACTTGGACTCAATTGCATTGAAGCTACTTTAAACATATTTTGAATAACTTTTGAGTAAGTTGCTTTTGTTCTAAACTGGTAGCCTTGAGCAACTTCCATTAAACGAATTCCGTGATGTTTTGCTTCGTACTCTTCTTGTAGTCTAGAGATTGATTCGTGAACAACTCTTAGAGGTAGATCTGAATCAATTTGTGCTTTAATTTTTTGAAGGTTTACAGGTCTATCACTCATAAAAATGATTGTTTCAATTGCACCACAAAGAGTGTCAACATTTAAGCCTGTTCTTGCTTGCCATAATTTATCTTCTTGTTCTTTCTCATTAAAGAAATCAAGATCAAGTGAAAATTCTTCTTTTGCAAAATCCCAACTATAATCAATTACGCTCATAAGTCCCTCTAAGCCTCTACTTTTGGTTGTGTGTCTTGTTGTGTTGTACTCTTATCTGCTGCAACTAAATCTTCAGTGCTCACTGACTCCCCAGCATCTTCTGGTTCAAAACCATCAGCTGTTTCAACGTCAAAACTATCAAGGTTTTCTTTAACCTCAACATAGATTTGTCCCATCACTTCGTTTTGGAAAACATCTAGTTTATTTAGTCTTGCAAGTTCAAGAAGAGAGATAAAAGTGATTACAACTTCTGTAATATCTTTTTTCTCGCTCTTAATTAATTTATCCATTGTCGTTTGTGTTCCAACTTTTAAATCACTTTTAAGTTGAACTAATTTTTCTTTAATAGAAAGCTTGTCTCTTTTAATAACAGTGTACTTTCTTTTTTCTCTTCTAATTAAGTCCACCATCGACTCTGTTAAAGAGTCTGCACTCATAGGTGTTAGAATTGAATTTTGAATTGATTTTCTATCTACTTTTGGTTTAACGAAAATATCTTCATCGCGTCTTGGAAGAGTCATAAGAGTCTCGCCTAGACGTTGAAACTTTTGAAGCTCTTCTAGTTTTTGAATTAGTTGTGTTTTAGTTGTGATCTGAATATTGTCATCAGAGATACGAATTTTTTGTTCTTCATCCTCAGTAACATTTTTAGACTTAATATAAAGAAGAGTTGCGGCCATGTATAAATACTCACCTGCAACATCAAAGTTTAAGTCTTGCATTTTTTGAAGATAATCAATGTATTGATTTGTGATGCTATTGATCTCAAGTTCTTTGATGTTCATCTCTTCTCTTTGAATAAGATGAAGCAGAAGGCCCAACGGACCATCAAAGTGATCTAATTTCACCTGAATATTGTGTTCAATCATGTCTTATATCTCTCTAGCTAAGTTTCTCAGGCTTAACCCGTGTGTTATGTTCTACTATTTCACCCTAGCAAGTACAAAAAGTACATGCTTAATTTCTGACCAATCATTACCACAGGGCTTATTAAGTATCCGATAGTTGGTATTCCAACCATACTAAGTGCGAAAATTCCCATAAAAATGAAATTTGCGTATCGCGCCATGCCTAGGTATTGCATCTTCATCTCTCCTTTTAAAAAAGTAGAGAGCATATTTGATCCATCAAGTGGTGGTAGTGGTATTAAATTAAATGCACCAAGTACAAAGTTTATTAAAACTGAATATTGAAGCATTTGAGCTAAAATGCTGTAGAAGCTAAATGTATCTGGAACTTGAGTTACAAAAACGGCAAATAAAATTGCTGAACTTATCCCTAAAATAAAGTTCATCAAAGGTCCTGCAAAGCTTACCCAAAAAATTCCCTTATCAACGTCTTTAAAATTTCTTGGAACAATTGGCACTGGCTTGGCCCATCCAAAGACAAGGCCTCCAAACATTACACACATAAGAGGAACGATAAGAGTTCCAAAAACGTCTATATGTGCTGCTGGGTTAAGTGTAAGCCTCCCTTCTCTTTCAGCTGTATCATCACCAAATTTTTTGGCCATAAAACCATGAGCCCATTCGTGAGCAACAATAGCGAGAAGAAGTCCGGGAAGTGATTTTGCAATCGTAAGAATAATATTTTGAATATCCATATCAGGCTTATTTATCAAAAGTGGGGCCCTGTCGCAATGAATTGTTTTAATATTCAGACTTTTCACTTTAGACTATATGCTTCATACTAGTAAGTAATGAAAAAGAGAAAAGTTCAATCAGTCATTTTTTATTGTGACGCTGATCAAAACAAACATTTTTTATTGCTTAGAGTAAATAAAAAACGTGGATTGTTCTGGCAAAATTCAACTGGTTCAGTTGAGGAAAATGAAAGTTTTCAAGAGGCAGCCATTAGGGAAGCAATTGAAGAAACGGCTCTGACTAAAAATAATCTTATTTCAATTGATGATGCTAATCTAGATTTTAAATTTAAAGACCAATGGGGTTTTGAAGCTGAAGAAAAAGTTTTTTATCTTAAGTGCAAAGAACTTTGGAAAGTCGAACTTGATCCTACAGAACACAGTGAATACAAGTGGGTGAATCAAAAAGATTTTTCTTCATCATTTCTAAAATTTGAAACAAATTCAAAAGCAGTATTAAAATGCATGGAGGAAAAATGTTAAAACCTCTATTAATAATTTTAATGATGACTTCTTTGTATGCAAAGGCTGATAAAGTTTCTGAGGCCGACCTCCTTGGGGAGACAGAAGCCGAAGAAGAGATCGAAGAAGAATTTGATGCCGACAAGTACCTTGAACCTATAGATGAAGTTGATTATAAACAGGTCGACGAAGAAGTTTTTGAAAAGGTTGATCCCGATATTTTTGAAGATGATTTCCCAGAGATAAACTTTGAGCTTATCAACAAGTTAAAACCAAAAGATATCAACACTCAAAAAGTAATAAGTAATATCGTTACAAAGAGTTCTGTGCGTAATTTTTCTTTTGCTGAAAAAGAAGCATTAAAAATCAAGTTAAAGGATATTGTAAAAAGTGGAACCTTCTATGGAGTAGTTAGAAGAAACACACAACTTATCCACCTCAGAACAGGAAAGGTACATTACAACCAAAAGCTTCTAACTGTTAGAGCTTATAGAAAAAGTGATTATGAAGGTTACAAACTACTTATCAATAAAAATGGATTCTCTACTTTTAAAGTTAGATCTCATGAAATTGAAAATATAAAAGTAATTACGAACCTCTATGAAGAGCCCCATTACTACGAGCCTGTTAAAACTAAAACAAATTACAAAATAAACGATAAAGACATTAAGACAAAGCTTCAATTTAACTTTCACTACGGACTCGTTCAATCTAGATTCTTACGAAATCTTGGGCGCGTTGAGAATAATGCCGGAGCCTCTAGTCGATATGAAATGGAAATATTTGGTAAATTCGATTTCCCTTTTAAAATTGGTGCGACTTTAAATTATGAAAAGATCTCCGCTGCGTTTTCTAAAGGTGGAAAGTATAATGTGAGCTCACTTTCTCTGGGTCCTGTAATAAAATCCAAAAGATTTAAACTTGGAGAGGGAATTTACTCAACATTTGCCCAGGCAAGACATGCTGTCTTTTCTAAAGCAACTGTTAAGAGTGCTGAATTTGATGGAAACTTCAATCTGTCACAAACGTCATTGAGTTTAGGTTTCGAAAGAGAAGTTAAAACATTTATAGGAGATATGGCATTTGGATTTAACTACCAACGCCAATGGGTGAAACCTTCCTCTAAAAATACATCCTCTAATTTATCTAGTAAAGATACGACAACAAATGCGTACTTGTTTACAATTGGTTATATGCGAGACTTCTTATAATGATAAAAATATTCCTCCTTCTATTTTCAATTACTATTTTTGCAAAAGAGGGAGTCATTACTGTTCTTGAGGCACCTATTTTTTCGAGCCCATCAATGAAATCAAAAGTGATTCAGTATAAAAGAAAAGGTGATAAACTATATATTCATTCCGAATCTTTTAGGAAAGATCATTTTTCTGAATTTTTTGATACAAATAAAGATCAACTTCTTAAAACGCATAAAGAATATCAAGAAAATTTTAAAGACCCTTTATTTGATAAAAAATATAAAAGAGCTTTCCGAAACTTTTATCGAACCCTTACCAGAAGTGGTCGGGTTGGATATATTGCAAAAGATCATGTCTTTTTACTGTACGAAGATAAAAGAGAGCTAGATCAATATGTTATTGAAAAAGATCCTACTGACTACAGAATTGCTGAGCCACTGCCAAAGGGCTACCCTCTTAAACAAGTAACAGGATATAAGGGGCAAGTTAATTTCTCTCTTGGAACACCTACAGATCAGCCCTACCCTTACTCTGAAAAAATCAAGGATACAGGCTTTGACTTCAATAAAGAATTTACCGTTGTCTGGGCAAAGCAAGTTTCATACGACCATACAAAGAGATTCTTTTTTGGTGGTGAATTTAATTTTATGAGCGGTAAATCTAAATACATCACAGCAAATATCGATGCTTATGAAGAACAAATTCGTCTCGGTATAGGGCCCTATCTCGCTTATGATGTATGGAGACAAGAGAAAAATCTTATTAATATACACACAAGTTTAATCCTAAATTTTTATGACTCAAAAGAAATAGATCAATCATTCAAGAGCAAAGATGGCGATAGAGTTTTATACAATTCTTTATACTTCTCTCCTAAGTTAGGTGCTGATTATCAAAGAAAGAATCTTCTTGGGCCTTTGGATTTTATAATTGGAGTTAAGCTTCTAATGCACTCTCCACACACCTACAAAGCTTCAAAGACACCTAGCTCTTCAGATGAGTGGGTATCAAGTTATAAAGTGGGATTCAGCGTTGAGCAAGCATATTACATTGGTATTCAAACAGCCTACTAACAAAGGCATCTCGCCCTTAGTGGTAATTTTTTCCCCTCTCCAAAAAAGAATAAAGCTTCTTTTTTAGCATGTCGATAAGTCTATTGATGACAGGATGTTATCAAAATTTATCTATGAAAAACCAGGAGGGTTATATGAATCAATCACTACAAGAAATCACAAAAGAAGTTCTTTTCCAAAAATTAGGTCAAACT
>CAKZJW010000021.1 GCA_937120495.1 uncultured Oligoflexia bacterium | reverse complement strand
TGTTCATTTGAAAAGTTCTGACTCGTTGCAGTCGTGCTAAAGATGATAGATAAAATTAGTAAAAACATAAAAAAATTTTAACACAATTAAGCACTATTTTATAACTCAGGCTTTCAAATAATTTCATGCACTTCCATCACTTTAGTAGGGGCGGCCAGCCAAAGCCCCCTATATCTAGTGGTTGTCATAAAATTGACGATCAAAAACCACAAGATATTGTGTTGACGTAAATCTATTTCAGGTCTTTAATAGTTAAACAGAAAGAAAAACTAAGGAGTAGTGTCGTGAAAATTAAACGTTTATTTACCAAAAAAGGTAAGAGTGCATACGCAGAATTTAATTTCGAAAAAAGAGTAAGCGAAATTAAGAATCTTGATGGATCAAGTACAAGCACATTAGATGTTTCAGTTCCTGACTCTTGGTCTCAAGTAGCAACAGATATAATAGCTCAAAAATATTTTAGAAAAACTGGAGTTCCTCAAACAGACGATAAAGGTAAAGCAATCCTTGATGATAATGGATCTGCAGTACTTGGCTCAGAAACAGATGCCAGACAAGTCTTTGATCGTCTTTCTGGCTGTTGGAGAACTTGGGGTGAAAACTATAACTACTTTGACTCTAAAGCTGATGCAGACGCTTTTGAAGATGAATTAAAGTATATGCTAGCAAATCAGATGGCCGCACCAAATTCTCCGCAGTGGTTTAACACTGGACTTCATAGTGCTTATGGAATCAAGGGGAAACCTCAAGGCCATAGATATGTTGATCCAAAAACGGGAAAACTTAAAAACTCTTCTTCAGCATATGAAAGACCACAACCACATGCATGTTTTATTCAATCTATAAGTGATGATCTTGTAAATAGTGGTGGGATCATGGACCTTTGGAACCGTGAAGCTAGACTTTTTAAATTTGGTTCAGGAACGGGAACAAACTTTTCAAATATTAGAGCTGAAGGTGAAACATTATCTGGTGGTGGTAGATCATCAGGTTTAATGAGCTTTCTTAAAATTGGAGATAGAGCCGCTGGTGCAATTAAATCAGGTGGAACAACTAGGCGTGCCGCTAAAATGGTTTGTTTAGATCTTGATCATCCAGATATCGTTGACTTTATTCAGTGGAAAGTAAAAGAGGAGAGAAAGGTTGCTTCTTTAGTTACTGGAAGTAAGGTTTGTAAAAAACATCTTCAAAATATTTTTAAAGCTATGAATGATAGTGAGCTTCAAGGTGAATCAAAATTTTCTGGAAAGCAGAATAAAGCTCTTGGCCTTGCGATTCGTGAAGCAAATAAAGATTTAGTTCCAATGAATTATATCTCTCGTTGTGTAGATCTTGCTCGTCAAGGTTTTAACGATATTGAATTTGAAGTTTATGATACAGACTGGAACTCAGAAGCCTATGCAACTGTTGCTGGTCAAAACTCAAATAACTCTATTCGTATTCCTAATAAATTTTTTACAGCTTTAGAGAAAGATGAAGAGTGGGAATTAATCTCTAGAACTAGTGGAGAGACGATTAGAACAATCAAAGCCACTGAGCTTTGGGATATGGTAAGTGAATCTGCGTGGCAGTGTGCTGATCCAGGTGTTCAGTTCGATGACACAATTAATGAGTGGCATACATGTCCAGCTGATGGAAGAATCAATGCTTCAAATCCATGTTCAGAGTATATGTTCTTAGATGATACGGCTTGTAACCTTGCTTCACTAAATCTTGTGAAGTTTATGGATCCGGTTACGAGTATGTTTGATTTAGAAAAATATATTCATGCTTGTGAAGTTTGGACAATGGTTCTTGAAATTTCAGTTTTAATGGCACAATTTCCTTCAGATGAAATCGCTCTTAGATCATATCAATATAGAACTCTAGGTCTTGGTTTTGCTAATATTGGAGCACTGCTAATGCTTATGGGTCATGCATATGACTCTGAAGAGGGAAGAAATATCGCTGCCGCTTTAACAGCAATTATGGGAGGAACTACTTATAAAGTTTCTGCTTTAATGGCTAAAGAGCATGGCGCATTTGAAAGATTTGAAGCAAATAAAACTCATATGATGAAAGTTATTAGAAATCATAGAAGAGCAGCTTATGCCGTTTCAAATTCTGAGTATGAGGGACTAACAATTACTCCTCAGCCTCTTAATCCAAAACATGTTGAGGCTTTCTTAGTTAAGTCGGCTCAAAAGCAGTGGGATGAAGCATTAGAGCTTGGTGAGAAGCACGGTTATAGAAACGCTCAGACAACAGTTATCGCTCCAACGGGAACAATTGGTCTTGTAATGGATTGTGATACAACGGGTGTTGAGCCTGATTTTGCTCTAGTTAAATTTAAAAAATTAGCTGGTGGTGGATACTTTAAAATCATTAACCAATCAGTTCCAAGTGCACTTAAGAATCTTGGATATAAAGACGATCAAATTTCTGAAATTGAAAAATATGCTGTTGGAGCTAAAACATTTGTTGGATGTCCAACTATTACACATGAAAAATTAAGAGCAGTTGGTTTTACAGATGAAATCATCTCAAAACTAGAAGCTTCTCTAGATTCAGCATTTGATATTAACTTCTCATTTAATAAATTTATCCTAGGTGAAGAATTTATAACTCAAACATTAAAAATTTCTGAAGAAAAAATGAATTCTTTTGATTTAAATATCTTAAAAGAAATTGGTTTTACTGATGAAGATATTAATGATGCAAACGATTATGTATGTGGAACGATGACTGTTGAAGGTGCTCCTCATCTTGAAGATAAGCATCTTTCAGTATTTGATTGTGCTAATAAATGTGGAAAGTATGGAAAAAGAGTTATCTCGGCTTCTGGACATATTCGCATGATGGCCGCATGTCAGCCGTACTTATCTGGTGCTATTTCTAAAACAATCAATATGCCAAATGAGGCGACGATTGAAGATATCTCTGAAGCTTACAAGCTTTCATGGTCTTTGATGACAAAAGCGAATGCAATCTATAGAGACGGATCAAAACTTTCGCAACCATTAAATGCTCAGGCATTTGAGGATCTTGGTCTTGTGGATTCAGATGAGTCTTTTGATGAAATTTCTCATACGGAAAAGGTGACAGCTGTAGCTCAAAAACTTGTTGAGAAAGTTATTTATAAAGAAGTATCTCAGAAAAAATCTCTTCCAAATAGAAGAATCGGATACACTCAAAAAGCAACTGTAGGTGGACATAAAGTTTACCTAAGAACTGGTCAATATGAAGATGGTTCTTTAGGTGAGATCTTTATAGATATGCATAAAGAAGGAGCAGCTTATAGATCATTAATGAACTGTTTCTCTATCGCAGTATCTTTAGGAATGCAGTATGGTGTCCCACTAGAAGAGTATGTTGACGCATTTACATTTACAAAATTTGAGCCAAATGGAATGGTTCAGGGTCACGATAACTTAAAGATGGCAACATCTGTAATTGATTATGTATTTAGAGACCTTGCATGCCGCTACCTTGGAAGACATGATCTTGTTCACGTAAAACCAACAGATCTTGATTCAGATAAAATCTCTGGAGAATCAAATAATAATGAGCCTCTTTTAGATATTATTGAGGGAGAGAAAGAAGTAAAGCATGCTGATGGGAGAGTAAGTACTCAGAAGGTATTCACTAAGCAAGCTGACTCTGAGATGTTCTCTCAAGCGCAAAAGATGACAGAAGCAAAAATGAAAGGTTACGAAGGGGAATCATGTCCTGAGTGTCAGTCATTTACAATGCTTAGAAATGGAAGTTGTATGAAATGTGATACATGTGGTGCGACAACTGGATGTTCATAAAATTATAAAGTAATTGGTATCAAAATCCTGCTCGAGACCTTCCTGACACTCACACAAAGATGGAAAATAATGTTTAGACAGGTAAATCCTGCATTAAAAAATAAAGGGGACCGAATGGTCCCCTTACTTTTTTATAAAATTAAAAATTAAATTTAACAATCACAATTTGTTTGAAAAATATCTTGTCCATCTATACAGATATATCCTTTATCTTTTATACATCGAGTGTATTTAAAATAAAGTTCTTGGCATTCATTTATATCTATAAAATTTTCATGTATGACACTCGATTTTTTATCAACAATATCAAGTTTATGAATAAAGCTTTGGCAGTCTAAAATCGTAAAGCTTTCTTTGTTCTTAGTGCTTTCAATTAAAAACTTGGAGTCAAATCCATCAACTTTCTTTAGCGAATTATAGCTAAACTGTTGAGCGTAAGCTGGGAATGTTAATAATAATGTAAGTAGTAGTATAAATTTATTTATCATACATAACGTATCGACGTGCTGAGAAATAAAAGTAAATAAGTTGGAAGTCGGGGGGAAAAATTTACCCCAGAGGCGCTAAGCCCCTGAGGATATTGAAATACCTAAGTAGATAGTCTTAGAATTTAGCAATTAAAGAAGTTGTATGAGTCCAATCTAGACGATGCTCAATTCCTTCGTTTCTTTCGTTATCAAATCTACCTGTATAAGCCATGCTCATTGAGAATGTATCAGTTAATGTAACATTAAATGATGGCTCAAAGTTGATTTGATAGTCTTCACTTTCTGTAAAGTTTGGAACGTATTGTAGCCAAAATTTATAGCTAAGAGTTTTTGAAACCTTACGGTTATATTCTGTATAAAGAACAGCTTTCATATAATCAAATACATCGTCACCATCTTCGTCACGAGCAGTTGTCATTTCTGTTGTATGTCTGGCAGATGCTTCTCCAAAAAAGTTTACTTTATCATCTTTGATAAATACTCTTTTAACACCTAGGTCATAGTTGTTTCTTTGCTTGTAACCAGCGAATTCATTCCCTTCAATTTGAACTTGAGCAAATACATCCCACTTGTCTGAAAGTAAATGATCAACTCTTGCGTAACCATCCCAGTTTCTAGCACTTTCAACTCTTTCATTGTAAGAAGCTTTTGCAGAATCTTTTTCAACTGAAGTTCCTAGTGTGTAGTGACCACCAAGAGTTAATGAGTTTTTTTCCCATCCTTTTACACTTTTAATCTTTGCATCATATGTTTCAACTTCAGTGTTTCCACCTGTACGAATCATTGATAAACCTGCGTCTGTTTTAAATGTTGCCATTGCGCTAGTAGATAATACTACCAAGCAAAGAACGATTAATTTGTTCATAATATCTCCTTAATAAATAAAAAAGAAATGATAGACGTATTCGCTCAGGAAAGTAAAGTTTTCTTAATGATGCGCTGTCAATAAAGTTTTAATAAAGCCAATATTCGTTTTAGTATCGATTTTTTTGGATAGAGTTTTATCCAAAATATTTGCTTTTCTTTTTTTGAGCGTTTGATTTTTTTTTGGGCCTCAAGACTTTTTAAAGCTAGCTCTAGATCTTCAATGGTGTAGCTGTGATTGGCCGTTAGGAATTCATTACTAAAATCGATATAAATCATCTCCAAGCTCATGGGCTCAAAGTAAGAAAGCGTTTTTTCTAATTCTTCTTCTAAGGTCATAATGCACCATTCTATGCGTCTTGAAATAGTATGTCATTAGCTTACCATTTATATATAAGATAAGGAGAACATTATGAAAGTATTTGGATTAGCAATTTTATTAACATTAGGATTATTTAGCGCAAATGCTAGTGCGGAGAGTTGTACGGCTCTTTTAAAAGATAATCGAGGGTACACTTTAAACACTTTTAATTCTTGGGGATATGACAGAAGAGATGCTTGTCGTAATGCCAGATCAAATTGTGAGCGAATGAGAAGAAATGGGCCATATAATGGACGTAACCTTCGTTGTGTCGTTCCGAATCATGGTGGTGGAAATGGTCATAGAATTACAAGAAGCTGTTCTAGTTCACTTGTGGACAGATATAATAGAGTACGCAGACGTTTTACTGGAAGAGCTTCTGGATACGGAGAAAACCAAGTAAGACAAGCAGCCTGTAGAGCAGCGCTTAGGCAATGTAATAGAGAAAGAAGTCAAACAGGATCTTATAATTTTCAGTGTAGAACAGGTTACTAAGACAAAAAGTAAGTAAATATTGTGCTGACTTTAATTAGTCAGCACATTAAATTTTATTTTATGATTATTTGATTCCATTGAATAGTCTTCTAAGTCTAAAGTTAGACCATCCATAAGCTCTAGATGATCAGGAACGATAATAACTTGAGCATAATCTTTCTTAATCATTTTATTAATTTCTTTTTCTAAAATTTTCCTAATAAAATTAAGTGGTAGAGGAATTTTAGGAAGAAAACGTGCGAATCTAATTTTTACATTTCCTTTTATAGAAGCAAGTTTTAATTTTATTGGCTCAAGGACAAGACCATTCTGAGTATGTCTAATTTTAAACTTTGCAAGTACTGTTGTTAAAACTCTATCTTTATAAGCGTAAATCTTAGGATAACCTTTTGTTTTTAATATGGCCTTAAGAGTTGTGGCGATACTTACAATTTGTTCTGTTTGGTCATATGTATATTGAACTGCTGCAACAGGCTTTATCCAATACTGAAACTGAAATCGTTTGGCCATGTATTTAGCTCTAAGTGTCCCACCTTCAAATTTTCCATTTTCTGCTCTTTGATAACCAACACATAAAAGTGGAGGGCGAACTTTATTATCATTAACAATTACATTATTAATAATATTCTCAACAAGTTTAAATGAAATTTGAGTATCAGATTTTGATGAAATCATTTCGTTGGCACACGGGTGAGGTTTGTAATAATCAGTAAATAAAGCATCTGTTGAAAGTAATAAATTTTCTTGATCAAAATTAAAATCTTTAACAGCAAGCTTTAAGCTTGTTGCCAGCGCTTGGATTTTTATATTTGTTTTTTGAGCACGTGTTAACTCATCGTTTAAAGATGTTTCCACCTGTCCAATAAGATTAGAGTCATTGATAAGTTTCTTGATTTGTTTATTAACTTCTTTTGTAATAAATTTATCAACCTTACCTTCAGAAAAAATATTATCAAAAATAAATCGTAAAGCTTCTCCAATTCCATTCTTAGGTTTTACTGAAACATGCTTAAGAGAGAAATTAGAATTTGATAAGAGCTCAAAATTTAGAAGGTCGTTGTTTTTATTAATCTTAATGTTTGAGGTCGCGTTGTTTAGTGAACGAGCATGAATATCAAAGTATTCATCATGAGTAAGACTGATTCCAAACTTTTTATACTTAAATCGAATTTTTGCTTTAACAACAGCGTCAAGGCCATTTAATTTCCAATTGATCTGGGCTTGATTATCTTTTTTGAGATTCAATCTCAATAGAGGTGTTCTAGGAGCACCTAATTTTATTTTAGAACTTAATAATTTAAATTGAATTAAATTACCCTTTGCTTCAGATAAATTTGTAAATTCATTTTTAGATGATTTTTTTAAATCATAGTCATAATCAATACTATTCCAAACTGGAATTAGTAGTTGGTTGATAACCTTTTGATTATGGTTAAGGTTAATAGTTAGGTCCTGTCCGAAAACATTCGCGCAACAAAGTAATAGGAATAAATATTTCATGACTCTATTATAGTAGATTTTTCAAAGATTCAAAGTAGGTCGGATTTAACTTATGGCCTTCATTTTCAAGCTCGATATACTTTCCTGAGTTAGTCAGTTTAGAGAATTCTTCTTTAGAGTCTTTGAAACCAACTACGAGATCGGTCTTCGAGTGAATTTGGTGATAAGTTATATCTCGTTCAATAAATCTTTCATTTCTAAATACACATGCCATGCCAATTACTGTATCAACTTGCTCGCATAATTCAGCAATCTTAGGAGCGATATAGCCTCCTTGAGAATAACCGATTATTGTAATTGGAAGCTTATCTGGATTTAATTCATCTATCATCGTTTTTAATAAATTTGCAGCAGGGTCATAATTTATATAAAAAGATTTTTTAACAGGGTCAAAGAAGTACCATGAGTATCTTGGAAAAAAACTTTTCCCTTTTTTATAGGGAACAAGATATGGGCCATTGGGTGAAATGATATTTGCATCTTTTGGTAGATAATTATTTAAAACATCCAACATAAATTGACCATCGAGCATATAGCCGTGAAGTAGAAGATATATTCTCTTTGGTTCTTTAACTTCTTTGGTATGATATCCAAAATCAAGCTCTATAGGTAAGTTTAGTGTTTTCATTTGCCTTGATTACTTTCAGGCTTATGCGAGAAATCTGCTTCTATAATATTATCGATATTTGTCTCAGACCTTTTTTCTTCGTAAGCAAAGCCCGCGTTGTTATTTGTGTAAACATGAATTTTTCCGCTTTTCATTCCTTTATCAATCATCTCTTTCGTAAGACCAATTAAAAGATGACGAGTTCCAGGAAAAACCATAGAGAGTCCAAGTATATCTGTTAAAAAACCTGGAGTAAGAAGAAGAAGCCCTCCACCAAAAACTAAAAGACCATGAATAATTTGATCTGCTGGGAGAGCACCTTGATTGAGTTCATTTTGAATCTTTTGAAGAATTGCGAGCCCTTGTGATTTGGCCAAAGTTGCTCCAACAATTCCTGTTACAATAACAATGGCAAAAGTATTAAAAGCGCCAATCTTTCCACCAATTTCTATAAAGAGAAAAATTTCAAGTGCGGGAACGATGGTAAAAAGTAATAAAAGGATTCCAAACATATATAATTCCAAGTTTTTGATCTATTTAGCTTAATGGTTACTAGTACCATGTAAAACATGCACAGTCATATGTCATCTCTATACGAAGCTATGGGAAAAAGTTACAAACGGCATATGAGCACTAAAATCGATCCAAATTCTCTGCCATTGAGTTCATGGCTACCTATTACAATGAAAGAAGCTAGAAAGCGTGGCTGGGAAGAACTTGACGTTATTTTGGTCACAGGGGATGCCTATGTGGATCACCCAGCATTTGGCTCTGCCGTTATAGGTCGAATTATAGAATCTTACGGTTTTAAAATTGCCATAATTCCTCAACCTAATTGGCAAGATGATTTAAGAGACTTCAAAAAGTTTGGAAAACCAAAACTATTTTTTGGTGTTACTGCTGGTAATATGGATTCAATGGTTAATAAGTATACTGCTGGAAAACGGAAAAGATCAGCTGATGCCTACACTCCAGGTGGAGGTACAAACTTTAGACCAGATAACGCATCTATTGCTTATACAAAGATTTTAAAAGAGCTTTATCCAGATGTTCCTGTTGTTCTTGGTGGTGTTGAAGGATCTTTGAGGAGAGTGACTCATTTTGATTATTGGCAAGATGAGCTTAAGCCAAATATTCTTACTCAATCTGGAGCCGATCTACTTGTATACGGAATGGGTGAGCAGCCTCTAAGAGATATACTTTCTCTTTTAAAAAAAGGTGTTCCTTTTGAATCTTTGAAAACTGTTTCACAAACAGGCTTCTTAATAGATAAGGGGGCTGATCTTCCTAAAAATAAAAAATGGAAAAGTTTTAAATTAAATTCTCATGAAGATTGTCTGTCTAATAAAAAAAGATTCGCGTTAAATTTCAGATTTGTTGAGACTGAATCAAATAAGCAAAACGCCAGAAGACTCTATCAGCATGTTGGAGATAAGACTCTCGTTATAAATCCTCCTTATACCGTTATGAGTGAGAAGGAAGTTGATAAGTCTTTTGATCTTCCTTATACGAGGCTCCCACATCCAAAATATAAAAATAGAGGATCGATCTCAGCATTCGATATGATTAAGTTTTCTGTCAATATGCATAGAGGTTGTTTTGGTGGCTGTAGTTTTTGCACCATCTCAGCTCATCAGGGAAAACTTGTAGCAAGTCGCTCTAAAGAATCAATAATTAAAGAAGTAGATCAAATAACAAAGATGCCTGACTTTAAAGGATATCTAAGTGATCTTGGTGGACCTAGTGCAAATATGTACAATATGAAAGGCATCGATCAAAAGATGTGTGAGGAGTGTTCACTTCCATCGTGTATCTTTCCAAGTATTTGTACAAACCTTGATACAGATCCTTCAAAGATGCTTGAGATCTATAGAGAAGTTAATAGTAAACCAGAAATAAAGAAAGCTTTTGTAGGTTCTGGTCTTCGTTATGATTTAATGCTTGATAAAAACTCAACTCATAAGAAAACTGATGCTGAGTATGTTGAGCAACTTATTACTCATCACGTATCTGGAAGACTTAAGGTTGCTCCTGAGCATACTGAGGGCAGAGTTTTAGATATGATGAGAAAACCATCTTTTAAAATGTTTGAGCAATTTAAAACTCGCTTTGATGAGATTTGTTCAAAGAATAACTTGAAACAAGAACTTATTCCTTACTTTATTTCAAGTCATCCTGCTTGTGAGCCAGAAGATATGGCAAACCTCGCGGCAAAAACAAAGAAGCTGGGGTATAAGCTTGAACAAATTCAAGACTTCACACCAACGCCAATGACACTTGCCACAGTAATTTATTATAGTGGTTATAACCCTTATAATATGCAAAAAGTTAAAACGGCCCTAAGTTATGATGAAAAATCAAAACAAAGAAAATTCTTTTTTTGGTATAAAGAAGAAAATAAGAACTTTATAAAAAATCACCTAAGTAAACTCAAGCGTTTTGACTTAACAAAAGATCTCTTTGGATGAAAAAGATTGTTATTGTCGGTGGCGGTCCAGCGGGCTTATTTTTAGCATCAAAGCTTTGTGAGAAAGAAGTTGATATCCATATCTATGATCAAAATAAAGCGGTAGGAAAGAAATTTCTTGTTGCTGGAAAAAGTGATCTCAATATAACTCATAGTGAAAATATAGAATCTCTCTCAAATTGGTACTTTAAAGATAAAAATTTCTTTAAAAGTTTGTTCGAAGAATTCTCTAATGATGATCTTCGCAAATGGCTTAAAGATTTTCTTGAAGTAGAAACCTTTGTTGGCTCCTCTGGTAGAGTCTTTCCAAAAGATATTAAAGCCTCTCAAATATTAAAAAACTGGACAGATAAATTAAAACTATTAGGTGTGACATTTCATTTGGGGGCAAGGCTTACTGAAATAAAGGCTAATTCGATTGTCTTTAATCATGAAGATGAAGTGATTGCGGATAATTTTATTTATGCCCTAGGTGGATCTTCTTGGAAGATAACGGGAAGTGATGGCAAGTGGACAGAGTTATTTGAGGCACATGGTATAAAGTGTAATCCCTTTATCGCTTCAAACTGTGGTGTAAAAGTAGATTTCAGTGATTTCTTTAAAAATAAATTCCAATTTTCACATATTAAAAATGTACGAGTATCAAGTTGTGAAAAAGAAGTTCAAGGTGATATTGTCATAAGCGAAGAAGGATTTGAGGGAACACCTATTTATTCTTTATCTAAAGAAATCCTTGAGACAAAAAAAGTAAGCATAAACTTCAAGCCAGATCTTGATGTTAATGAATTAAAAAAGAGAATAGAAAATAGAAATAGAAAAAAGGGACTATCAAGTTTTCTTGTAAAAGATTTGTCTTTGGCCAAAAGTGTCCTCTCACTCTTAAGAGAACTTCATTCTCTTGAGTATATAGAATCTAATTTATTCTCTATAATCACTGATTTTGTAATTAATGATGTTTCCCTTGGTGATATAGATCGAGCGATCTCTACTATGGGAGGAGTTGATATGGATGAGGTTGAATCCTCTTTAGAGCTTAAGAAACTTCAGAATCACTTTATTATGGGAGAAATGCTTGATTGGAACACAATTACAGGTGGTTATCTATTACAGGCCTGTTTTTCTATGGGATATAGGGTATTCGTATCAATATAATTTATTGTATACGATGAAGAAACTACCTGTTCCAAAAATTATTTCAAAACTGAAACACTTATAAAAGCCAAGCTCTTGAGTAAAATTCTGAGTGCTGCTATAAGCTTGTTCATAGGGAATTCCTTTAGGGGTAAAGGAAAAAAAAGGGTAGTCTGAATAAAAGTATTGCGAAGAATTTTGGAATATTTTTGGACACAAAAAATTAAAAAAGCCACTCGTAAGAGTGGCTTTTTTTTTGCTATATAAAAGTAAAGCTTAGTTTTTTGGCTTGTACCAACAAAGAGATCTAAGACCTTCTTTATCACCGTCTTTTCTATTACAAGTACCTTTGTTTGGATCTTTGTTATCAACGTCGATATTCATATCAACATCACAAAGAGCAGCTGCAAAGTAAGTGTCTAGACGACATTGTGCTTCAGGGTGAGCATTGTTTGTTCTGCTAACTTCATTTGTATCAGGCTTTGTAAAATCTGTTTCACCAGCATTTCTTAAGCTTGCCAGTAGGTCTGCTGTAGATTTAGCAGCAATTGCTGATCTAACACATAATGCAGCGTCAGCTTCGTTAGTGAATACAGCGTTACAGTTATCAGTCACAACTTTTGGAGCATTTAAGTTCTGGATAAATGTTACATTATCTTCAGTTCCATAAACTTTTCTAAAACATTTTAAATTTGCAAAATAGTCTGATTGACCTTCATTTGAAGCCCATTTGTTAAACCAACCACCAACTTTTGGTGCTCCACCTAAGTGGTGACCAACTTCGTGACACATAACAAGAGCGAAACCATCTTTTGTAATAAGGTCATGTCTTGCAAGACCACCATACATGTTTACGATAACGTTCTTACCACTTCTTTGAGCAGAAGCATTAACTGTACCATCTGACCATTTTCTGTTGATTGTAAACTTGTCTCCGTTACCTTCTACAATTGGTCTGTAGATTGCTTCGATTTCATCAATTACTTGATTGAAAACTGCTTCATCAATACCATTGATGCTTTTGTGAGTACTTGGAATATCAAGGCTGTTTTCTGGAGCAAATCCACCAGTTCCGTCAATATTACATGCTAAAGTTGAAAATGAGTACGCGAGTACTAATCCTAAAATCCATTTTTTCATTAAAACAATCCTTTGTTTTTTGATTAGTGTTATTGTAAAAATGCTAGCAATTAAAAAACGCAATAGAAATACATGTAAGAAAATTTATGAAAGAAATTGATGTAATTAACCTGAGTAAAAAAATAAAGAATGGCGAAGACATTTTCCTTTTGGATGTGAGGGAGCCTCACGAGTATGATTTAGCCAATATTGGTGGAGTCTTGATTCCTTTAAATGAGATTCCAAGCTCTCTTGATAAGCTGGATAGATCAACTCGGATATATTGTTTATGTCACCACGGAGTTAGGAGTGCAATTGCACAAGATTTTTTAACTCAAAAAGGGTATACTTCTGTGGTTAATATTATTGGTGGAATAGATGCTTGGAGTTTAGAAGTAGATTCAAGTATATGTCGTTATTGAGGAAGTTTAAATGGCCAAGTGTAAGTATTGTAGTAAAGAAATTGTTTGGATGCAGGAGGGACGAAAGAAAGTTCCAGTTGAGGTTGATGGAGTTAAGCATGAGTGTGATGAATTTAAAAACTCAGTAAAGTCTGCTCGTAAAGTTGAGCTTAATGATATTGATCCTGATATACTTGCTCAGTATCAAGCAAATCTAAAAGCTAGTATCTCTAAGAAAAAGAAAAAATGAATATTCAAAAAATCTCAGACCTAAAGTTCGCGTCTTTTATTGCTCAGTCTCAAGTAAAAATGGCTAAAGAAACAGAGGACTATGACCTTGATTACGATACTGTTTTTAAAGGTGTAAGTGCTGTAATTAATGATCCGTTAAAGGGTGAGTATTATATCTCTTTTGAAGGAGCTAATCCTATCGCTTGTTTGCTTACAGTTACAGAGTGGAGTGACTGGAGAAATAGCACCGTTCTTTGGATTCATTCAGTTTACGTAAACCCAGATAATAGACAGTCTGGAGTTTTTAAAAGTATGTACAACTACCTAAAATTACACGTTGAATCTAGTCCCGATTTAGCTGGGCTTAGATTGTATGTTGATAAGACTAATACAGCAGCAATCTCTGTCTATGAGAAACTTGGTATGCAAAGTGAGCACTATGCTCTTTGTGAATGGTTAAAATAAAGTAAAATACTTAAGTATTTGAAGAGTTATACCGATAACTCAGCATGAAAAATTCTCTTATTGTATTCATTGGTATCTTATTTTGTTTTCAATCAGCATTTGCTCAAAGTGATAGATCTATTGTGACCTCTCAAGATAAGTTGATGTGTAATTCAATTTCTGGAAGATCAGTAAAAGACACGGTTGATCCTCATAAGCTTGCTGATGATGGAAGCGTTTATAGAGTAGGTTCTAATAGATGGACGGAAAAAAAAGAAGAAGAATTTTCTAAATGGTTTGAAGAAAATATTACGGCAGATTTTTTTCAAAACTATAATATTAAAACTGATTGTGCTGATGCGGCTTTAGCTGCGAGAGCAATCTTTGCTAGAATAAATCATCTGCCTAGTATGTTTTATCCAAAAGATGATTATATCCATACCTCTAAAAAGTGGGCAAGGTATAAAACAGTTAAGAATTGGAATGAACATAATTGGAAAACGGCACTTAAAGAAGACAAAAGATTTAGAAAAGCACTTGATCATTGGAAAGTTGGTGTTGGAACTATAAATTTAAAAATAGCGACTCACCCAGTTGAGGTCTTTAACGAAGACAACTCAAAACTATCAAAATATATGCGTCCAGGATGTCCTGTATTATCTGGAGGTCATACAAGAGTGATAACTCAAGTTGATGCATTTTCATATAATCCAATAAAAGAGGCATCTTCAACAGTGCCGGCCAAAGTAAGAAAGCTATCTGAAGAATCTTTCTACGGGTTTAGGTTACGTGAATCAAATTTAGAAAATGGTAATGGTGTTCTTGCATGGAATTGGCCAGTCAATTGTGGACGAGGATTTATCCTTGTTCCGGATAAAAAAATGCCAAGTTACTCTGAACAACAACATGAACTTTCATGTAGTGTAGGTCAAATGTATGAAAATATTGAAGAGCCTATTCCTCAGTACTTTGGTGATCTCGCGCAATTAATTGCTAGAGACCCTGACTATGCTAATCCCACAAAAGAGACTGTCGCCGATGAAATCAATAACGTTGCAAAGCTTCTAGAGAATAGAGTTGAGTTCGTAGAACTTACTCAAAAAGAAATCGATGAAAATAGAGAAGAGTTAGAAGATAAAAAATCTGCTCTTTATGATGAATTTTCAACCCACTCTAGAGATAAGAGGCTTGCTGCAAAAATTAAAGACATAACTGATTTTGTTGATTCAAATAATTACTCCTTGAAAATGGAAGATGATGAATTAACAAAAATGCTTTTGGAAAAAGAATTTGTTGCTTCAGATGGTACTAAGACAAATCTGTATCACTTCTATCTAGCATATAAAAATAAAAAAATAAGCCCTGAACCTTCAGACTCTATTAGTAAACGTTTTGGTGGAGAGTTTTATGATGCCAGAAAAAAAGAAGCAATTAAGTTAGATCAAAAAATTGCTGAAACGATTAAAAAGGGAAAAATTGAAGTTGAAAAACTTAAAGAAAAGAATGCTAAGGATGAAGAAAAATACATTGAAGAGATGGAGAGAAATATAATTTATCAAAAAGTAACATATAACCCTTCATATTCTGAAGCGATGAAAAAAGTTTGGAGAAAAGGGACTTTAGATGATGAGGGAGAATTTATTAGACTTGCGCCAAAAAAGCGAGAGGAAGTCTTATCAAAAATGAGTAGTCGAGATCAAAAAAGACTTGCCCCATTGATGAGTATTATTCGTTCTGAGCAAAAATACATTGAGAATAATGAAAAAATTGAATCAATAAAGAAGTTATATAGCAACAAAAAGGAAATAAGTAGTGATTCTTTAGATGATTTTGATAGTGGTGTTCGGGGATACGTTTATCAATATTTAAAACAAGTAACTCGAAATAATAGAATGGAAGGATATAAAGAAAATGATATCAATAGATCAGTTGAAAGAAAAACTCGTCAAGCAGGTTATAGCTCTGCAGAGTTAGAGTATTTTACGAAATAAAAAAAGCCTGAGATACCTCAGGCTTAATTATTAAAAATAATGTAACTCTTAATTCATAGTTAAATATTCATAGCTATCTATTTCTAAATCTCCATTTTTGTCTAATTGATTAAATACTTTTATTAAAGATACTTTCTTTTTGAAAGTTAACTTTTTTGAAGGCTCAAGAGTTTCAGCAGTATCAACAAATTCACTTAAACTCATATCTGTTTTAACGATATCCTTTAGCTTTGGGCTTATTGTAGCTTGTGCTTCAGAGAAGTGAACTATTGCGAAACCTAAAATTAAAAATTGAATTACCTTTATCATACTGTCCTCACTTTACTCTCATCCCTTCGAGAGCTTCTATACTTAATAAAGCAAGGTTCGTGCCAATTTAGAAGCAGTATAACTCGTTGATTTTATTGCGTGCTCAAGATTTTCTTTGGCACTAGTAAGACAAAAAGTCTCCGACTATTTGTCTTGATTAGCCTTTTTGTCATCATTTCGGTACCAAATTGCAAGAAGCGCCGGTAGAAACAAAAGGTCTGTTAGTAGGGCTAAAGTTAAAATCAAAGCGCAGAGAATTCCAAAGTAGTGGTTTGGTAAAAAGTCTGCCATAACAAAACTTCCAAAACCTACGACTAGTAATACAGTTGTTAGAATTAGAGCTTTCCCTGTAGAATTAAAGGTATTATCAAGTGCAAGTTGAGTGCTTCCTGTCTTCTTTTTGTTTTGTACAAAATGTGTAACAAAATGAATTGTGTCATCAACCGCAATACCTAGACAGATTGCTCCAACAATACTTGTTCCAATGTCGATATATATATTATTCAAGGCCATATATGCTGCACCAAAAGAGAGTGGAATAATATTTGGCATCATAGATAGAAATGCGAGCATAGGGTTTCTAAAAATAATAAGAATAATCAAACTAACAAGTATTATTGCTGTTACCATTGAGCGGGAAAATGAATCAACTACTTGATTGTTAACTTGCGTATAGATTGGGAAGAACCCACCAGTTTGAGTTTTTAGCTTATATTTCTTTGCTACTTTATGAATATAAATGTCCTTAGCCATCGATTCTTTTGTGGACTCTGGAGTCCATTTAAGCCGTAACTTAATAAAACGTTGATCAAGAGAAATATTATTTTCAATCCCTTGGCCTGCTGGAAGCCCCATAGTGTAAAGAACAAGTGCTTCTGCAATTTTCTCATTTGAGTCAGGTAGAACTTTTTGACTTTCATTGCCATTGTTGAGTTGCATATTAATAGTCTTTAGTGTTTCAACAATAGAATTTACTTGGATGATTTCTGGGTCAGCGCGAAGTTCTTCTATATAAGCTTCAACCCTCTGTAAAAACTCATAAGACTTTGCTCCATCAATTTTTCCAGAATCTATCTCCACTTCGATTCCTCTAATCCCTGAAAAATATTCTTTTGTGAAGTTATAGTCGCTTTTGATTTTTGTTTTATCTGTAAAATATTTTAATGGATCAGAATTTACTTGGTTATCCATTGCCTTATAAAATGAAAATAGCGAAAGGATTATAAAACAAATAACAATTGGTGTTTTAAACTTCCAAATAAAGCCTGAAAAATTAAATCCTTTTGTATTTTTATGAAACTTTGAATTACTTTTTACAAGTGAGTCAGGCACAAGAAGAATAATACTTGGTAGAAACAGAAAGGTATTAATCCATGCGAGAATCGTTCCAACTCCAGCAAGAAGTCCAAGGTTGTGAATTGGTAGAAGATCTGTGTAAGAAACAGTAAAGAAAGAAATACTTGTTGTTAGTGTTGTTAAAACAGTTGCAAGGAAGTTATTTTCTAGGGCAGCTCTTAAGGCAAGCTTTTTGTCTTTTAACTCTACAAACGAAGTATAGTACGAAGTTAGAATATGAACAGTGTCAGCTAAGCAGATTGCAATTAGAATTCCTGGAATAGCGGCTAAAATACTATTAAATGTGTGTCCTAGGTATCCCATAACTCCAAATGTCGAAACAATAGTGATACCTGCAATAAATAAAGGCGCTGCAAATCCAACAACTGAACGATAAGTAAATAATAAGATCAAAAGAACTAAGCCAAACATTATAGGTATTGTTGAGGCATTGTCTGTTTTAGAAATCTCTTTAAAAGCCGCGGTAACTGCAACATTTCCAAGGATGATCATTTTATTTGAGTCATCTTGGTATTTTTCAATTAACTTTTTTGTTTGATTGATTACTGGAGTATAGTCGGCAGTGTCTCCGTATAAAGGCTGAAGCTGAGCCGAAGATATAACAAAATTGTACTGGTCATTGATTAAATTATTTTTAAGTTCTTTAAGACCTCTAATATTTTTTTCGATTTCTTTGTTTTGTTCAGGGTCTTCGACAAGAGGTGAGATTTCAATATCATCACCTAGAGACCTAACATGGCTAAAATTAGTAATGGTATCAACACGAATGATATTTGGAAGTCTCCACATATCATAAGTAATGTCTTGAAGTTGCTTTAAAATCTTCTTATCAAAAATACTTTTTTTAGTATAAAAACCAATAATTAAATTTTGATCACCGCCAAATCTCTTTTCAAAGTCATCTAGTGCTTTAATTTGCTTTGACTCAGGTCCAAACCAAATTCTTGGACTAAAGTCAGACTGGATAAGTCTCGCACCAGAGGTAAGTAATAAAAAGAATCCAAGTCCTAATAGAATAGACTTTTTGGGGCTAGAGATAATAAAATCAATAAAGTTATTTTTAATTTTTTCGAACATAGGTATTTATATTATGGAAATAGATAAAAGAATATTAAAAGATACTGTTTTTATTAAAGATTTACAGATTTCTGAGCTTAGATTGTTGAAAGATGGAGATTTAGATTGGTTTGTTTTAGTACCCAAAGTACCTGGAACTATAGAGCTGATCGACCTATCGCTAGATGAGCAAGAGTTATTGCTCAGAGATATTGACCGGGTGAGTCGAATCTTGAAGCAATTTTCTAATCCAGATAAGATAAATATTGGCGCGCTTGGTAATATGGTACCTCAGTTACACATCCATATTATTGCACGTTATAAATCTGATCGCGCATGGCCAAATGCAGTTTGGGGAACTAAAAGTAAAAAAAATTATCAAGATTATATGGCAAAAGAATGGATACAGAGATTCAATTAAAAAAAGATATAATTAACTATTGTCTCTCTAAACTTCAAGAGGATCTTCAAAGTGCTAGTGACGCCCTCTCTTCGACTAAAGAGCTCGCTAGTGGGGCGGAAATGAAGGCCGAAAGTAAGTGGGATACCCGTGGTATAGAAGCGGGGTTCTTAGCCGGAGCACAACAAAAACGTGTTACGCAAATTGAGATTGAACTAGCAGCTCTAAAAGAGCTTGGTGATAATCTACGAAGACAAGATTCTGTCGGGATTGGAAGTGTTGTTGTATGTGAGGATAAGAAATACTTTATTACTTCAAAAACTGGTGGTATGAAGTTTAAAGAATACACAATTGTGAGTATAAGTTCTCCTGTAGCATTAAAGCTTTTGGATGATGAAATTGAAATTTTAGAGATATGGTAATTTATGAGTGATGAAGTAGAATTTGATTTTTCTAATGAAATACAAGCAGGGCGCTGGGAACTTCTAGAGCCTCATTATAAAAAAGAAACAGTATTTGTAGTTAACGATCCACTAGATCTTCAGACTGTAGGGCACTGTCTTGCAAAAGATCAGGTTAATATTCTTAAAATCTGGCTTGATAATAAAGAGGTTTATAAACTTGAAAAAGAACATATCTCTGCATTCGAAAGTCAGCCTAAAGCTGATCTATTCGACTTTTTAATTGTACAGCCTTTTATTTTGATTAAATTAAAATGAAAAAAGCTTATGGTTTTGCCCTTCTTGCTTCTTTGTTTTGGGGAGCTGGCTTTATAGGAAGTAAGTATGCTCTCGGCGGCTTTGATGCTATGTGGGTTACGTTCTTTCGATTTTTCATCGCCACAGTATTTTTACTTCCATTTGTTGTAACAAGTGATTTTTCAGAGCTTGATTTTAAATTTTTTAGAAAATCTTTTTTTTGTGGTTTCCTATTAATGATAATGATGTTTTTACAAATCAAAGGTATAGAGTATACGACGATTGCAAAAAGTGGATTTATAACGACAACCCATGCTTTTATTACTCCTATATTAAGCTATATCTTCTTCAAAGATCACCTAACTAAGTTTTTTCTTTCTATGGTCCTTATATCTTTTGCAGGGATTGCTCTGTTGTGTGAGATGGATTTTAATTCACTAAATCTGGGAGACTTGTTAACATTTATTGGAGCAGTGTGTACTTCTTTTCAATTAATTTATCTTTCTCATAGCCTTGGAAATGTTAAAAATGTTGGCTTATTTAATTTGATTCAAATGTTTGCTGTTAGTACTTGCGCATTTGTTTTAGCGTTTATCTTTGAGGGAAGTGAACCCCTTTGGAACCTTACGCTTTATACAAATAAAAATGCTGTAGCTGGACTTATATTTATGGGAATCTTTTCTACAACTATTGCATTCTATCTACAGGTAAAGTGCCAAAAAATTCTTAAAGGCCATGTCGCAGGTGTAATTTACCTTATAGAGTCACCAATTGCAGCAGTTCTTGGTTTTTTGTTTTTTAATGAACTCTTAAGTCTGCAAGGTGTATTTGGAAGCTTTTTAGTTATGTTTGCAATTGTACTTTTATTGTTTGAAAAAGAAATTAAAAGAAAATTTATAACTGTCTAATATCGACGAAACTTCCAGAATCAAAACTTATTACTTTTTCATAACTTTGATCAAATAGTTTTGCGAATTCATCAGCAGTTGGCATGGCACTCGTTCCTCGAGCCGATTTTAATCGTTGCACGGATTGGAACTTTTTAGAATCTACTTTCTCGCATAGATAATCTTGCATGGCCGTATCTACAAGCCCTGGTGCAAAAGAGATGAATTTCGTCGTTGGATATTCTTTAGAGTAGAGTTGAATAAGCATATTTAAAGCGGCTTTACTGAGGCTATAGCCACTCCATCCTAAGCCACCATTGATTGCAGCTCCGCTTGATATTGCTAAGATATTTTGTATCTTTTTTTGAAGAAGGACATCTAAAATTTCTTTTTGTGCCCAAAGATTAATATCCATAACACTTTTCAATTCACTAAGATTTGAATCAGTCATTGATTTCATCTCACCTAAAACCCCAGCGTTTAAGATGCATAAATCAACCTTTTCTGGAATAAATGATTTTAACTTTTTAAAGTTTTTAAAATCAGTCATATCTAGTTGTATGTGATGTATGTTTGTATGATTGTAATCGAGTTCTCTTCTCGAAATGCCAAATACACTTACGCCTTTATGAGCATAAAATTGAGCGAGTGCTTTTCCAATTCCAGAACTAATTCCAGTTATAAATATATTATTCATTTAGACTTTCCTCATCATGCTCTTCATCGTGTTCATCTGTTGGAGGTGTAACTTTTTTAAAATTTACCTTTTCAACTTTTAAATCTCTTTTAAGTTGAGTCACAATTCTATCCATCGCTCTAGGATGCAGAGTAAGGTAGACATGAAGGATTCTTCTATTTTTTTCTTTATCTATAGTTTCTTCGTAAATTTCATCAATCTCAATGCTTTCCTTAAAGATTGATTCTCCTGTCCCTTTTTTAACGCTTCCTCGAGAAAGTATTTCAAGATGGTAGTAACGATTATTTTTTTCGTTTTCAATTAATGAGTTTAGAGGTTTTAACATTCTTAATACAACCAAAACTGTGATGGAAAAGAAAAATGCGGAAATAGGGTAACCAGCACCAATAGTATAACCGATAGCCGCAACAACCCAGATCGTGGCAGCTGTCGTTAGACCTATAACATTTCCTCTACCTTGAATAATTGCACCTGCACCTAGAAAACCGATACCACTTACAATTTGAGCAGCAACTCTGTTGGGATCAGCTATGCCTTGTGTTTTATGAGTGATGATCATTGAAATTGTTGTGTAGAGACAAGCTCCTATGCAGATTAATATATTTGTTTTTAGCCCAGCGGCTTTCATCTTTTGCTCTCTGTCGAGACCAACAATACCACCTAATAGTAGGGCTACAAGAACCTGAATACCAATTCCATAGTATATATTAATCTCTCCGATTAACTCGAGGTTCATCATTTCAATTTGCATAAAAACTCCTTGTGCCATTATATAATATCAAAAAATAAGTTCTTTCAATATGGGGTAAATGTATGTTTTTACTCTATCTAGAACACAGTGTTTCAGAAATCGGCAAAACCTTATTAATTTAGTCCATAACCTATGAAGTTTTTACAAAAAAGGTTTTTCATAAAAGGTTTTAGATGTACAACCCAGAAAAATTAAGGAGCTTTGAATTTGAAGTATCTATTTTGTTTTTTATTAATGAGTTTTACAACTTTTGCTACAGCTGAAGTGGTAAATGTTCACTGTAGTGCTGAGCTTATAAAGGTTCGCGATGGTGAAATAATCGTTATGCGTGAAAAATTGGCAAAAAAGGTAAAGATGTCTTCTCCCTTTTTAGCAAACAAGACAACTAAGGTTTTGAAGTTAAACGAAACAATTAACTTTGGGCATGAATATAGTCTTAGAATAACTCTTAAAGAGAGATTTGAAGATCTAGCTGGAAAAGTTAAATCTATTATCAAAGCAACGCTTTATAGGCATCGTGTGGGTAATGGAAAAATAGTTTTAGGCGAGACTACTAGGACTATTGAAGCATCTGAATTAGGGTCTATACCAATGGAGCTATTGAGCCTTGAGGTAAGAAATGATTTGGAATATAGAAATTTAAGTAAAGAAGTATATCGTGTTGATAAAGGTGTCGTAAAAAAAGCATTCTTGGAATGTTCGACCCTTTAGCCTCTCTCAATTGTGTTGTGGCCCCAAGGATCTCTCCCTGGGGCTCTTTTTTTATTTTTCTTGATTAAACCACTTATTAATTTTTTCATCAAACTGATCTATTATATTTGAATCCTTTAAGTCCTCGCTTGAAAGAGGCGGCATCATCACTTTTGAAGATATTCTTTTTTGGTTAAACATAATTGTTTTTACCGGAGTTGGATTTGAAGCAATAAAAAGAGAATTCGTTGCTTCTTCCCACAATTTAATTGAATCAAAGCTTTTATTAAGGCATTTTTGAACATACAAAGAAGTTTGCTTGGGCCATACATTTGATGCTACTGATACCAAGCCACTTGATCCATTATTAGAAAATTCATAAAATAAAGCGTCGTCACCACAATATACAGGCTTTTTATCACAAGCATCATAGTAGAGTTTAAATCTTTTTAAATCTCCACTTGCTTCTTTTATTGCCCAAAAATTTTTATGATCTTTTAACTTTTCAACAGCGCTTAAAGAAAGAGAAATTCCAGTCCTTGAAGGAACATTGTACAACATAACTGGTTTTGATACGGAGTCCATTAATTCTTTAAACCACAAATATTGTCCATGATCTCCAGGCTTTGAGTATAGAGGTGTAACCATCAGGTAGGCTTGAATATTCTTTTGTTCTAAAAAATCTAACCACTGTTTTGTTTGTGCTAGATCATGGCCGCCAACTCCCACCATTATTGGAAGCTTTGTATTTTTTGAAATAACAAAATCAATAATTTCTTTTTTTTTATTAAGGCCTAAGTTTAGAGCTTCACCTGTACTACCAAGAATTAGCAGAGCATTATTTGCTTCTTTTTGTTCGATTAAAAGTTTTTCTAATGAAGCGAAGTCAACAGTAAGGTCTTCGTTTAGAGGTGTGATAAGTGCAGTCCATAAAGGGGAGTTATCGAATTTCATTATTCCTCATATATTTAAATGTTTAGATACAATTTGATTAAAATTATTAAGTCCATAAGGGATGGAAGAATCTTCAACTAGAATTTTTGATGCCCATAAAGCACCCTTTGCAAATAGAGATCTATCATGCGCAGTGTGGTTTATACTAATACTTTCTTCTTTGGTTGAAAAAGTAAGTTGGTGTTCACCTATTATGTCACCAGTTCTTTTTGAATTAATTTGAACCGGTTTATCCAACCATTTTTGAAAGCTGATTGCTGTCCCACTTGGTGCGTCTATTTTTTTTGTATGATGAATTTCTTTGATTGAAAAAGAATAGTCCTCAAACAACTCACTTGCTTTTGAAAGGGTTTCAATCATAGTTTTAACTATATTAATACCAACGGAGAAATTGCTGGCGTATATCCATTTTAAATTATTCTCTTTGAGAGTTTTATCAATATCACTTGGCCAGTCAAAACCAGTAGATCCCGTAACAACAGGTTTCTTTGATTTTATAAGAAGGGGAATATAACTTTGAAAAATGTCACCAGGAAGAAACGAAATAATAATATCTACTTTAGCAAGACTCTCAAGGGTTGGTTGGTTAGATGAATTAAAAACAAAAACACTTGGATTGATACTTTGAACGTATTGGCCTGTCTTTCCATTACCAAGCAGGGCAATTTTCATATTCTTCTCCTATAGCTTCTTTGTAAAATTAGGTTAAACAAGTTAGAGTGAAATTTCAAGTTTGCTCTTTAAATAATTGGAGAAGGGATGAAAAAACTAGGTATTATTGGACAAAG
>CAKZJW010000020.1 GCA_937120495.1 uncultured Oligoflexia bacterium | reverse complement strand
TCAGAGAACACTTTTGATAAAATATCTGTAAATCGATTTCCTTTTGAAGCAATTGAGACGTAATTTAGTGTTGTCCCAAAGGGTGTCATTGTATAAACAGGCATTGCCTTTGCTTTAATCGACTTCATAAGTTGAGTGTATTTAATTTTCAACTCAGGTATTTCAAAATCTTTAATTTTTGAGATTAAAAATTCACCCTTTCTTAAATAATTATCTAACAAAAGCTCCTTTGGAATCTTTGATATGTTGATAGTGAAATTCTCCCTACTACCTACAAGAAAAGTCCTCTTAAGAGTTTCTGAGTGCACTTCAACGAGCTTTTCTTTCGAGTAGCTATAGTAATAAAAGCCAATTTCGAGATTTTCTATAGATGTATAAAGCTTATTTTCAGTTAACTTTATTGAATTATCTACTTGAATATTAACTTGCTCTAGCTCCTGTACTTTATACTTCTTAAAATTATGCACACTATTGTGAAAGAATGATTGATCAATCCTTGGATACTTTATCATTGTATAATCGTTATTTTTGAAATTTGCCCATGAAACATTACTAAATCTTCCTGCGGAAGCTGCTTTATTCCGTACTAAATCTCGAGCTAATAAATCTCCTACACTATATTTAAATGCAGGGTTATCTCTTCCAACTTTTGTATCTATAAAATACTTACTGCCATCATGGAAAAAAGCTTCAATTGAATAATCTTGCAAGAAATTAACTTTAAGCTTTGGATAATTAGCAATAAATCGATCAAGCCCGTTTTCAATCTCAACCTTATCATTAATCAAATCACCGTCAGAATCTAACAATTCCAACTGCTCACTACTAAGAGTTTCTATTTTAGGTTTAGATTTTTTATTTTCTGTTTCACTGTTAAATGAACAAGATGCAAACAGTACTAAAAATATCAATTTAAGATACATAATTCTCTCCTTTCTCTTTGTTTAAAAACTCTTCCAGATCATCAATAAAATCGTCTAGAACATCATTTTTTAAAAAATCATTGACTGTTAAATTTCCAATTAAATCATTTATGTTAATAATCATCTCTTCTACTTTTCCTCTCATATCCATCCTCCCTTTTGTGAGTTCAACTAAATGTTTAAACTTTCTTTAATATTTATTAATCACATCCACAGTTCATTAAAGCTTGAGGTATTCGATTTTAAACACACTTGCTTTGACATAAAATCATTGTGATGTGGGGATAAAAATAGAGACAAATCAACTTAAAAACAAAATGAATGTTTATAAATAGCCTTTTAGTCCTCCATGGTGGACTAAAGGATCACACAAAGGGTTTAAGTCGTTATAATAACGAACTAAAAGTCCACCGTGGTGGACTCGATTTGTAATCTTTTCATGAATTTAACTTTATACTCCAAATAAATAATTTTCTTTGATAGATAAAAGAAATTGAAACACATTGTTCATTTTTTATTTACTGAGAGGATAAAATAGAAACTATTGATTTAAGCTCAGACATTAATCAGAGAAAATGTAATATACTTAAAGATTGCATTAATAATTTTCTTTCAAAGAAAAGTAGCTATTCTTTTCAGCAGTTTTCTCAAATTTGTAATGTACCTCAAACAACACTTAAGCGAATTTGTGGACTTACAGGTAATCCAAATCCAGAATCTGTTATTAGAATTCTTAATGTTACTGGTGACGAAATAATTTTAAATCAATATATGAAAGAGTTTCACCCGCAAATTTTCAAATTAATGACAAATTCTTCTTCTCATAATAGTGAATATGAGTATATCGATAAGAAGCAATCTCAATATTTCACTTCTGAGAACTATTTTCTAATTATAAATTTGGCCAATACCACTTCGGGAACAACAAGAGATGAGATTTCTTATAATCTTGGAATGATTGGCTTAGAGAGGTTAGAGCATTTAATTGAAGAAGGCCTTCTCATAGAAGATAAGAACAATCGAATATACGGGAAAACAGATAAATATAAATTATCTTTCTCTGATACTAAAAAGCGTATTTTACTTTCAATGAAACATTATAGATTATCTGAAGCCGGTAGTGAAAATAACTGGATGAGCTTTCAAACAGAGTCTATTAACAAAGAAGGGCTTATCGCACTCAAAAAGCTAGCTCAAAAGCATTTCATGGAAAGAAAAGAGAGAATATATGAAAACCCAATGTATAAAGGTGACATTAAGCACTTTAGTGCTTGCATATCTAGCACCTTCTTGCCATATAGAAGAGAAGGAGAATTACAATGAAACCTTCTAACGTATTTTTTATACTTTTGTTCACTTTCTACTCAAACTTTGCTTTCGGACAAGAACTTAAATCTATCATTAAATTTGATAATACATTCGTTTCTTCATCTAAAATAAAAACAATCTCTACATCTAAAGACAGCTTAGAAGCTTCAAAAATTGAATATATTGAGCTCCTTGATGGTGAAATCATTGACTCGACTGATATTAAATCTATTCAGGTAAAAAATAAAAAACTTAAAGAATATTCAAATCAACGACATTCGGAATTTCGTTTTTTAGCTGGTGACGGATCTGGTGGATAAATATCCCTTCATGTCCTAGAAATAGTTCTTTCTAGAACATAAAAGCGTACTATTTAAATATTTATTGGAAATGAAACGGATAAAACTGTCGAAGTGATTAAAAAGTCAGCATCTGCTTTACCAAAGTCTGAATTGTCGTACTCATCAATATGTTCATTAATCATTTCAAAGTTTATCGAAATAAATGGAAGTCCAGTGAAGCCAATTCCAAATATTTGAGAGCTATCTCTCAAGTAAGTTATACCTTGTCCGCCTGACGTTTCGGCCTCTAGAGAAGAAGATATTCCGTGCACGTACCACACCTTTAACCAGATTGGTAACTGATACCCAACTAGAATGCCTGCATTACCTTCTTGCTTTATATCAATATCAGCATCTTCAAGAGAATAAGTTGCTAGACGATAATCTGCTCCAATAAAGAAACCGAAATAATTATATCCAGCTCTTAGTCCAAAGGTAGACCCAGTTACATCATAAGTACAGTCAGAGGTACATGTTGAGCCTTTATCCTCAGCCTCTCCAGATACCATTGT
>CAKZJW010000019.1 GCA_937120495.1 uncultured Oligoflexia bacterium | reverse complement strand
TTTATTTCTATTTATCTAGTTTCTAAGATTAAATGACTAGCAATAATAAGACGCACTTTCGCTCACAAGTTTTCTTTTAAATAGTACTAAAACAACCACCCAAGATTATACTCAGCTCGAATTCCTCTAAAGTAATCAAGGTTTGCTGTTTCGACTTCACTTCCATCTTTTGAGCTTACTTCAATATTCGTATCGATATCATAATCTATATACTGAGCACCAAACTCCATAAAAAAGGATTTCCATTGCCAGCGATATCCACCACCAAAATAATAACCAGTTCCACTTTCTTCACCTGTTAGATCTTCAGTCAAAAAACCTTCTTCTATAAATTCTAAATCTATTTTTGAAATCGCACCAACTAGATACCAAGAGCTATTTTTTAACCCACTAAAAAAATAGTCTAACCTAAGATGTTGCTCTGAAACTTTTGTCTCATTAAAGATTCCAACAAAGCTTCCTTCCCAAACACCAGCTGAAAGTAAAAAATTATCATGTAGATACCCAAAATCAATATTTCTTACCCCGAGAGTAAATTGAACAGGGGCAACCTTTAGTTGAAATCTAGCAAAACTAGAAAAGCTTAAAAGAAGTAGTGTAATTAATAATATTTTTTTCATTACATTCTTCTCACAATAAGACTTGTATTAATTCCACCAAATGCAAAGTTATTACACATAACTGTATCTACATTCATCTCACGCCCTTCAAGCATGATATGATCCATCTTTGGACATCTCTCATCAACTTCTTTCAAATTAATAGTTGGTGCAAACCAACTTCTTCTCATCATCTCAATAGAAAGCCATGTCTCTACTGCTCCACAGGCGCCTAACGTGTGACCAAAATAACTTTTCAATGTTGAATAAGGAATATTATCTCCAAATACACTATTGGTTGCTGTCGATTCTGCGATATCACCTTTTTCAGTACTTGTTCCATGACCATTTACATAGCCTATATCTGAAGCTTTTAAGTTTGCATTCTCTAGTGCCATTTTCATTACTCTTTCCATATCTTCTGCACTTGGGCGTGTAATATGTTGAGCATCACAGTTTGTTGCAAACCCCATTATTTCAGCATAAATATTTGCTCCACGGGCTTTAGCATGTTCGTACTCTTCAAGAATTAATGTTCCCGCTCCCTCACCTAAAACAAGCCCATCTCTATTTTTATCAAACGGAGCAGGTGTAGTTTTTGGAGCATCATTCTTAATACTAGTTGCGTACAATGTATCAAAGACAGCGGCTTCACTTGGACAAAGCTCTTCAGCTCCACCAGCAATCATAATCGTCTGTTGACCATTTTGGATTGATTCAAATGCATACCCTAGTCCCTGACTTCCAGACGTACAAGCCGATGAAGTTGTAATAACCCTTCCTTTTAATCCAAAGAATAAAGCAATATTTACAGGACAAGTATGTGGCATCATTTTTATATAAGTTGTCGCCGTTATACCTTTAACAACTTTATCTCTTAACATATTTGTAAATGCTACTACTGGCTGAGTTGATCCAGCACAAGAACCGTAAGAGACTCCCGTTTGACCAGAAGATAAAACATCATCTCCAAGAAGTTTAGCATCCTTTAGAGCGTTGAAAGTAGCAAGTGTTGCCATTTTTGAAACTGGCCCCATTGACCTTGTATTTTGTCTCGTAAAAAGCTCTGGGTATTCTAAATTCTGAACAGGTGCTGCTAAATTTGTATGAAGGCCTTGGTATTGTTTCCAATCTTCCATCAATACTACTGCATTTTCGTATTCTTTTAATTTATCAAATACAGAATCAGCATCGTTTCCAAAAGCTGTAACTCCTGACATACCAGTTATAACGACTCTTCTTTTCATTAGCACATTCCCCCATTTATAGAGATTACTTGTCTTGTTATATAAGCTGCGTCTTCAGACAAAAGATACTTAACACAACTTGATACTTCATTAACCTTCCCCATTCTTTGCATCGGGATTAACGGTTTTGCATGTTTAAATATTTCTTCGTTCACCATTCCTGTATCAATTAACCCTGGGGCTACACAGTTTACAGTGATATTTCTTTTTGCAAGCTCAATAGAGAGAGCTTTTACAGCTCCAATTAGACCCGCTTTTGATGCTGAGTAATTAACCTGTCCTCTATTTCCTACAACTCCAGACACTGAAGACATTGCAATAATTCTAGCGGGAGTTCTTTTTGAAATCATTGGCATTACACAAGGTTTAACAACATTATAAAATCCATCAAGATTTGTTCTTAAAACTGTATCCCAATCATCATCGCTCATAGTTGGAAAAATTCCATCTCGAGTCACACCAGCGTTACAAATAACTCCATAGTATGCTCCGTTCTCATCGCAATCAGTTTCAAGCTTAGCCTTTACATCTTCACGATCAGAAATATTAAATGAGATAATAGAAGACTTAACTCCGTGTTTAGAGACTTCTTCTTGAGTCTTTAAAGCACCCTCTTTATCTCTATTATAATGAATAACTAAATCATAACCATCTTTTGCAAGATCAATTGCAATTGCTTGACCGATTCCTTTACTGGCACCAGTAACAAGTACTCTTTTTCCACTATTCATAAGTCTCTCTTTTAAAAACTTCAAGTTCCTCATCAGTTGGAACATAAGCTGTTATTTTTGAAGAAGATACTTCTTCGTTATTTATTAATATTTTGCAATTAAAGCTTCCCGATGTCGCAACGATTAATACGGGATCAACCATAATATTAAGACAATCTCCAAGCTTGAATTTTTCAACAGAAGTTTTAAAATTTCTGATTGAAACCATAAAACCGATTCTTGGAAGTTTATTTATTTTTTCTAAAAACAAAGTATTATAAGCCGCTATACTTTGCGCCATATACTCAACTCCACAATACGACGGAACGCCATCATCACTAAAAAGAGCGGAGTCTTTTGTTATTTTAACCTCAACATTAAATCCCTCAATTTCCTTACAAACAATTCTATCAAGAAGGGCCATTGTATTTCGATGAGGTATATAATTTAAAATTTCTTTATCCATTATTATAGCCAATTATTAAAGAAGCATTATTTCCACCAAAAGCGTATGAGTTAGACATACAAATAAGAGGAGAAACGTTCGATTTATTTTTTACAAAATTAAGTTTTTCAAGTTCTTCATCTTCTTCACCATCAAAGAAGTGAATTGGTAGAGAGCCATTTGAATATTCTTTTTCTAAACTAAGAGCACAAAAAGCTGCTTCAATTGCACCAGCGGCTCCAAGTGTGTGGCCAACAAGAGGCTTTGTTGAACTTACGGGAGTATTTTTAAATAAAGAGCTTACAGCTTTCGCCTCCATCTCATCATTTTTAATTGTTCCCGTTCCATGTAAGTTTATATAGTCGATATTTGATGGTTCAAGCTTTGCTTGAGCTAGCGCCATCTTCATTGCACTAGCAGCTCCCTCTCCAGAAGGATCAGGTGAAGAGATATGGTAGGCATCTGTAGATTCCCCGGCGCCAAGTAACTCTAAGCTAGGTTTTTGAGATAGATTTTCACTAGTTAATAAAAACAAAGCACAGCCTTCGCCGATATTTATTCCAGTTCGATTTTTACTAAAAGGATTTGTTCTTTTTAAAGATATCGCTTCTAAACAATGAAATCCATTTAGGGTTAAATCATTTAAGGAATCACTACCACCAACAATAACAACATCACAAATACCATTCTTTATTAAATTTTTACCCTCAATAAATGCTCTTGCACCAGAGGAGCAGGCAGTAGAAATAGTATAAGCAATACTTTCTAAATTTAATTTTTCTTTTATGAAAGAGCTAGGGGAACCTATCTCTTGAATTGAGTAATCATATTTATCAGGTAGTTTTCCATCACGAGCAGAGCTCATGGCCTTAATGCCTTCATCAATACCAGAGGTACTTGTACCAAATACAACACCGATTCGACTTGATCCATATTTTTGGATCATTCCACTAATTTCAGATGAGAGATCATTTAGGCATTTTAAAATAAATTGATTATTTCGAGAGTTATACTTTGCAAGTTCCGCTGGAATTGCAGGTAAATCACAAGTTATATCAAATGTAGGGGTTACCTGTTTATCAACAAGCTCATACATTTTAGGATCATTTAAAAGTTTTTCAGAAAAAAGTTTTTTTGAAACTTCTTCCTTTGTGCTTCCAAGCGAACAGATTAGTGAATAATTATTAATAAATATTTTCATTTTCTAGCGATAACGTTTTTATGTTTAGTTTATAATTTTGTTCTAAGTGATTTAATTCAATATCACTACTCCAGTCTCGTTTAGTACCGTAATCGATCTTAATTAGAGATATATCTTCGCTAATGATTTCTCGACGCGAGACAGTATCTTTTATATTAATTTCACCCTGAATACTGGCTAAGAGTATCTTCTTTGAAGCGTAAACGGCAAGCATGTCGGCCATTACTCTTCCGAAAAACTCTATTTTAAATTGGTTTATGCCGCTTATCTTTTCAATTCCATCATTTGTAACTCGAAGCGAAATCAACTCAATTCCCATAGGGCTTAACACAGTAACTCTTAAGTCTTCATTTCTTTTGAAAACAACTTGAGTCCTCTTAACATCATCACCCTTTTTGTAAGTTACCAATTGGGTTATTTGCGACTTTTTAGGAAAAAGAGATAAAAAGTATTTTGTCTTTATACTAAGAGTTTTTGATAATTTTTCTGTTTGATAAGATTTCTTCTCTACCTGAGCACAAGAAAAGCATAATAAAATAATGAGAAGGTATTTCAAAATAATCTCGCTTTTCTACTTATTGGAACAAGAAGCCAACAAACAAATACACCAATAAAAACTGTCGTTCCAAATGCTTGCACAGCCGTTGTACTGCTTAAGAATAAAACACCAAATGAGCTCAAAGTCGTAAGAACTGAAAGCATTATTGCCTTGGCAACTGTTTTAGATTTGTCTCTATTAAAAAAATAGAAGAATGAATAATCTAAGCCAAGTGTTATAACAAGTACTACACCTAAAAGATGAAATACTACAATATTACCAAATATAAGTGCTGCAGCTGCAAGGGAGACACAACTAGCCAATGCCACAGGGAAAATAATTTTTAAAGCACCAATTGGTCCATGTAATAAGCTTAGAAGTAGAGAAATAACTAAAAGAAAAATACCAATTCCTTGTAAAACATTTTTAGAAAATTCATCCAACTGAGTATTTAGAATTGAAATACGACTGTAAATATTTTTTTGCTGAACCTTTTTTTCAAATACAGGGGTAACGCTGTAAAGATTTTCATTAATTTCACCTACCCATTGAAGATTAAATTCCTGACTTGGTATTGATGATTCCCACAGTTCTTTTGTAATAAGTTGAGTTTCCTCTTTAGGTTCATCTCTTAGCTTTTTTGTTTTATTCTTCTTTTTCTTCACACCAAGTTTTAAGAGGATTCTTTTCTTAACGCGTTCTAATTTTTTATATAGATCGAGTGATTCTTTTTGTGATTTTAAACTTGGAAGCCAATCTGAGATAAAACTTGCATTGGCCCCCTTACTTCGAACTCGCGATTTATTTTTTTCCTCATTTTCAAGTAAGGCCTGTTCCGTTTTTCCTTTTGAAACAATATAGTTTAGCCCGGGCTTCAATTTAAGGCTTTCTTTCAACTTTCTTTCAAGACTATCAAGCTTTTGATCCTTTTTAGAGAAGGTTTGAATATCATTAGATACATTTCCTTTTAAAATTAAACTCAATGAGAAGAGACATAATATAAAGACAAATACTTTACTAAATATTTTTTCATTTAGCCCTTCTCGAGCACTTCTAGCCCACATGGAAGACTTATAAAACATAGGTAGTAAAAACAAAGTCGAAAGCGTTGCAAATAAAAGAGTTAACACTCCAAGAATACTAAATTGTTTTAGAATCGGTAGAGGGCTAAAATAGAAAATACTAAAGCCCGTCGCACTTGTTAGGAAACTATAAATAAGAGGTTTTCTAATATCACTAACGGCTAAAGAAACTGTCTTCATTCCATCGAGTTCTTCCATAAAGAAATGGATAAAGTAATCTATAACCAAGCCCAAAACACTTATCCCCATGAGCATTGTAATAATATGAATAGAGCCAAATATAAAATTCGTTATTGATAAACTTAAAGAAATACATAAGGCTAAAAAGATTACACCCAAGCCCAAATGCCTAAAACTTTTAAAAAAGATTAAAAAGAATAAAAAGATAAGACCAAGGCTTAACGCTGATAATTTTTTAGACTCATTTTCAGCTTGCTTCTTTGCAACTTCACCATAGAAGGCCATAGAAGAGTATACAATTGAATACTTCTTTTCTAGTTTTTGAAGCAGGTCGAGTGCTTCTTTTTCTTTTGATTCCTTTATCTCCCCTCTAATTAGGATTTTTTTATCTTCAGTTATGTAGTATCCATTTTCATAAGAGACTCTTGCCGGATTGTACATCCCTTCAAAAAAATCTCCCATAAGTGCTAATGGATCTATAGATAAAGTTGCTGCTGCTGAAGAAAAAGGGCTATATATTTTTTCTAAAGCCTGTTTTTCAAGTGTTTTAAATTTTTTATCTTTAATCAACTTTTTTTGATCTTCAGTAAGTAATGCTTTTTTATATTTATAATAGAAAGTCGGTATTTTACTTAGATCTCTCGTATCTTTAAAAAGAATCTTATTAAAGAGCCCTGAACTTAAAAGAGAAGAATGGATTTTCGCTCCAATTTTCACTTTATCCTCAATTTCATCTAGTTTTGAAGTATCAAAAAGCAAAGCAAATTGATTTTTGATTTTACTTTCATAAACAGCAATTGCATTAAGAGCGTCACTTGCCTCTTTTTCAGGACTTAAAGCATTAAATATATTCGTATCAATTTTAAGTGTTTTAAATAAAAAGAAGCAACTGCCTAAGCTTAGAGCCAAAATAAAGAGAAATGGAATTAATTTATTTTTTCCCATCTGAAAGATCCTCATAATCGGAGAATTTTATCTCGATATAGTTGCCACTTAATTCTTTTAATATAAATTTATCAATATATTTTTTTCCAGATACTTCTATGCTTTTTAAAAACTTTTTATAGAGTTCTTCTTTTGGAGTTAGAACTATTCTGTTTCTCTTTTTTTGTATAAAAAAATCTTTTTTTAATTTTTTTAGATTTCCTTTAACAACTGAAAGAATCGTATCCCCCATTCTCTTTGCAATAGGATTTTTTGTCTCTTTAGAAAGGTCTATTATATTTTCAAAAGGCTTTATTTGTTTCCAAATAACACTTGTTTCTTTTTTTAAGATATTTCCTTCTGATTTTAATTTTATATTCGAAGCTTTTATAAAACGAATTTGAGAAAAATTTGCTTTAAATGAACTGAAAGTTTTAAAAGGTAGATGATCTGAACCAAATGCACTTGAAAAGATTAAAAAGAATAAGAAGAAAGTCTTCATTAAATTAATCCGGCATTTTGAGTTTGAATTAATTCCATGATTTTTCTTAATTCTTTTTCTAGGGGTCTATCGTTCTCTATAAACTCAATATGCTCTCTAATAAACGTTTTAAAGTTTACTAGCCTTTCTCCTATCCACTGTTCACTTAATTCATTATTTAAAAGTCTAATCTCTACGGCTTGAACAGCTCCAACGAGACTTGCAGTTATAACTTGAGAAGTTAATTCGGTAATACGAATTGCATCTCTTGCAGCAATAGTTCCCATGCTCACCTTATCCTGATTGTGACATTCAGTTGAGCGAGAAAAAATACTTGCAGGGGTCGTATTTTTTAGGGCCTCTGCTGTCCAGGCAGAAGAACTAATTTGAAGAGCTTTTAAACCGTGATAAAGATACGAATCTTCACCTTTTGCAGCTGATAAATTCCTAGGTAGTCCATTATTAAATTTTGTATCGACTAAAAGAGCTAATTGTCTATCCATAAGATCTGCAATATTTGCAATTAAAACCTTTAAGCTATCCATTGCAAAAGCAATATGACCACCGTAGAAGTTTCCACCATGTAGAACTTCTTCTTTTTCAATATCTATAAGAGGGTTATCGTTTGCACTATTAATTTCTGTTTCAATAATTGGCTTAAATGAATTTAGTCCATCAACTAAAACACCAATGATATGTGGAGCACATCTAATTGAGTATCTATCTTGCAGACGAGTTAGTGTTTTATTATCAAAAGCTTTTGCCAAATCTTTTCTTATCCACTTAGCAACTTGTACTGTTCCAGGGTGTGGCTTAGCTTTAAAAACAGCATCGTTAAAATGAGATGAGTTTGCTAATAGTCCAAGAGAAGATAAAGCTGTCACTCGACTAGAGAGCTTTGATAAAAAAGACGCATCAGAGTAGACCTTACAAGCAATTGCTGTCATAACAGCCGTACCGTTCATAAGTGCTAGTGCTTCTTTTTCAGCTAGTTCAATCGGCTTAATTCCAAGATCTTCATACATATTGATACTAGGAACAAATTCATTTTTATAAAAGACATCACCTTCACCAACTAGAGTTGCTGCATAATAAGCCAGTGGTGTTAGATCACCACTTGCTCCAACAGAGCCTTCCTGTGGAATTCTTGCTGTTACTCCATGATTAAATAGAGTCACCATATGTTCTAGAAGTTCAATTCTTACTGCAGAGAAACCTTGCACCAACGTAATAATTCGTACAAGCTGAATTGCTCGAGTCATATTTGGATCAAAAACATCACCTAGACCACATTGATGATAACGAGTTAGCTGCAAAGGAAGCTTAGAGCGCAAATTTTTAGGAATTTCAACGACACAAGAATCACCATAACCAGTGGTCACTCCATAAACAGTTTCATCATCTGCTAGTTTTTTCTCTAAGATATCGCGAGATTTTTGCAAGCGGGCCCTAAAATTTTTATCAGAGCTAAGTTCAATTTTATTATCGCTATAAGCAGTCTCAACGACTTGCTCAATAGTTATATTTTCACTGCCTATAACTAGTTTATTGTGCATTTTTTAATCTTCCTTCCAATATTTATAAAAGTTAAACCACTGAGTAGGCTCTTTAACAAGCACCTCCTCTAAGTCTTTTACATATTCATTTGCAACACTTTGCATAAATTCTTTTCTATTTACTCTTTTTCTCTCGATATCTGGTGTGATCTCTCTAGTTTGTATTCTAAATTCACTCCCCTCTCTATAGCAATGAATTGAATAAATTTGAGCATTTAGCAAGTAGGCCATAACAAAAGGGCCCAAAGGAAGCTCAACATCGCGACCTAAAAGCGTATTACTAACTGCTTTCTCACTATCAGCAGCCATTCTGTCTGCCATGCAAAAAATCCATTCTCCATTTTCAATCTTTTTTTCCAGAAGTAATCCAACATCTGCACCAAAGTTTTCAATAGGGATTATATTATCTTTAACACTTGGATCAATCTGCTCTAAAATATTAAACATCTTTTGCGAATTTTTCATATAAACGAGTGCTGAATATTTTATATTTTGATCCGTAAGGCCAAGAGCTCTTATCAATTCAATATTTCCAAAATGTGAACTAATAAATAAAGCACCGGATTTTTGAGATTTCAAGGAACGAAGCTTTGCAACATCTTCGGAGTTAAATTTATCAAGAGTTAATCCGCCCTTCCAAACAGAAAACTTCTCAATCACTATTCTTGCAAATGAATATATATGATCAAATGAATTAAACGCATTAAATTTAATCTGTTTTTTATCACAATACTCTTTATAGATCTTTCGAAATTGTTTTGAACTTTCCCTGGCATTAAACGCAAATAGAAAGTAGTAGAAACTTATTATTTTTAAAACAAATAAAATAAATTTCTCACCAAAAAAGTCCTGCATCCATGATGTAAATTTGATTAAAGTAACTGCACCTTTTTCATCAATATTACTCCAACGGCCTCCAGAGTAGTTTCGAAGGATTATCATTGGAAAGCGAATTAGCATTCCAAAAAACAGACGAGTATGCATCTTTGATATTAAGATATTGTCTTTAACAACATTAAAATATGAAGCTCCACCTTCAGGATAAATAACTTGAGTTGGAATAAAGTTGATGTTTACACCAGACCAATATAAGCGTACTAAAATTTCTGGATCAAAGTCCATACGCTCACCAACTTTATATTTTGAAATAATATTGAAAGTTGCTTCAACCGGGTAAGATCTAAACCCACACATACTATCTTTAACAGAGAAACTTAAAGTTTCGATCCAAATCCATACATGTGTTAGGTAGCGGCCGTAAAGCCTTCCTTTTGGAACACTCTCATCATAAATTGGTTTCCCTGAAATAACGGCTTTTGGAGATTTTTTACTCGCACTTATAAGCTTATTCAGAATACTCGTATCATGTTGGCCATCAGCATCTACTTGTAGAGCATGCGTATATTTATTTTCATACGCATATTGAATTCCAGTTTTAATAGCTGCACCCTTTCCACCGTTCATTGGGTTTACTAGATACTTTGCTTTAAACTTCAAACATGTATTTTTAATTTTATCTGCATATTCTTTTGAACTTCCATCATCTACAACGATTAGATCTACAGGATAGTTCACTAACCCCTCTAGCGTAGATTCTAACTGAAGTGCATGCGCTTCATAGCAAGGAACAATGAGACAAAATCTAAAATTCATACTCTAAAAGATCCTTGAGAGTAAATAAACTCATCTTTGAAGTATTTAAATTGATACTTATTTTCTTGTTTTGAAATGCTTAGCTTAACTTTGCTATTTGGGTAAATGGGCTTCGTAAACTTCATATTAGGAATAGACTTTAAGCTCTTTGATTCATCAAAGTATTTTTTAGTTAGTTCTACGACCGTATGAACTTGCAGTAATGCAGGTAACAACTGAAAATCTTCAAAGTGCCCATCAAAGTACTTATACGTTTTATCGAAAACGATATCGATAAGAATCTCATCACTCTTTCTCTCTATTAATGTAAATTCACAGCCTTTCTCATTCATCAAAGTATTCCAATATCTCTTTTTTTACTAATTTAGATTGTTCATTATAGGGAAGTTGTTCTAAAAACCGAAATTTTTTAGGCAATAAGATCGCTTCGAAATATCCTAATAAAAAGCTCTTTAAGGTTTTTACTTTTTCTATTTTAGATACGCTTTTCCATTTTTTATCTTCTGCGAGAATACAACCTATAATACTTCTAGTTTCACCTTTTAAAAGTGTACAGTGTGCATCATTTATCATTGGGTGTTCACAAAGAGTTTTTTCAAGCTGCTCAAGAGAAATTCTCTTCTCTTCGAGCTTAATAATTCTATCAACACGACCTAAAAGTTTAAAACCGCTATCTTTCATACTAACTTGGTCATTTGTTTGAAAGAATTCCTCAGCGATATATCTCGAACGAACTCTTAAACATTCTCTTTCGTCGAGTTCTAGTTTTACACAATCAAACTTTGTCCAAATTTCATTTCCATTTTTTTGAGACCTATAAGCAATCCCACCTGTTTCGGTACTTCCGAAGACCTCAATTATATCCGTTTTGAAGTTTGTAAAAAAAGATGAAAAATCAGAGTTCTTAAGTTTACCACCAGAGCTAAATAAAAATTTTAAACTTCCAACATTCTCAAGATCATTAGTACTAATTCGTTTTATAAACGCTGGGCTTGAAATAAGTACAACCTTCTTTGATTCCATATAAGATTTCTTCAATAATCGATTCAGGTCTTCAGGATAAAGAATATTAAAGCTCGTTATGGTTCTTTTATAAATTAGAGGCCAAAGAATTCGAAATAAAACCCCATATATATGTTGGTGACCTACAGTAGAGGCAATTAAGTCTTCACAAGATAACTCTTTGAACGTTTTTTCCAATTCATCACATTCATATACTAAATGTGAAAGTTTTTTTTCAATTTTCTTAGAAGACCCTTGAGATCCAGAAGTAAACATTGTGACTTTTGTCTCTAGATCAAGCTTAATTAGACGATCTTGTGCTTTCTGAGCTTCAACCTCACTTGATAAAACATAATCATACGTGGGCTCAAAAGCTTTAAGGGTTTCAGTTTGTGTATTTGGAAGAATTATTATTTCTTTTTTTAATTCACTTAAAGCAATAAATGCTGCCGAAAAGTGAATAACATCTGAAAGGTCAATAACAACCCTACTGTACACTTCTAAACTCTTTTTATATTTATCAACAAGAGAAATGAAATCACTTCGTTTTGTTTTATTAAATTTATTATCAATAAAAGGAAAATCGCAAAGAGTAAGATCTAACATTTTTGCGCTTCCCATTTTTTTTTAATTTTTAGACGAACGAGAAATTCAACACCAAAAAGAACCCCCATTAAAACATAGCTAATAAGACCATTATAAAGAGTCCATACGTCCATAGAGCTATATCTATATGTATAAAAAGAAATCAATCCATTTAGAACAAAGAAAGCTATCCAGACTTTTGTTACATTTCTCGTATAACCTATGGCATGACTTGGTAGATTCGGCTCTTGGATTCTTGCAATCGCTTCAACAATAGGCATCTTTCCCTTCCCCAAGCTTGCAGTAAATACCGCGCAAAAGCTAATACTCATAAGTATTGGGTGAAGCTTTATAAGGCTGTATTCATTAAATATAATTCCGATTATAGATGCTATCAGCATGATACAAGCTGCAGCTAAGGTTGTTTTTTCGAGTTGAGTTTTCCATTTTCTAAGAATAAGAATTCTTAGAAAGAATGCAATTAAAACTGCAATTGTCGTCTCTCGCATAGAGAAGAACTTAAAACCACAATAAATGATAATGGGATAAATAAGAAAAAAAAGATTAAATATACTAGCTTTCACTAGATCTGCGAGCAATCATATCTTCTGCAATTGCTACAACATCACCGACAGTTTGTACTGTCTTAAAGTCTTCAGGATTTACTCTTTCACCAATTACAACTTGAACTTGTCCTATTAAATCGATTGCATCAATACTATCTAGATTTAGGTCATCGTAAAACTTTGATTCCATTTTGATATCTTCAACAGGAACCTCAAATAGTTCATTCATTATTTTAGATAATTCACCAAGGATTTCTTCTTTCGTTTTCATTCTAACCTCTGGCCTCTGCCGAACTTAGTTCCTTAATAAAGGCTGCTAATGTATCAACGGAGTAAAAATATTTTTTTACATCATTTTCAACATCTAGAGCAATATCAAACTTTTTCTTAATTGCAATTCCAAGCTCTAGCGCATCTATTGAATCTAATCCTAGTCCTTCAACAAAAAGAGGCTCTTCGTTCTTGATATCTTCAACACTATAATCTTCTAGATTCAGTGACTCTATTATTACTGTTTTTATTTGATTTTCTAAATTTTCCATAGAGAAAATATTAACATTGCTTAGGGGGTACTGCAATATTGTTTTAAGAATACTCTCGTTATTACCCTTGCAGCTTTGGGCCTGGGCATATCTTCTAGAACATGATCATTAGAGTTTATTCTATCTCTGACGGACAGCGTAAAGTCTGCTCGTCTACTTGGGACCCTATACCAAGGCAATCCCTTAGTTAATGTTATTGGAGAGCAATTTATTTCAACACATCTCACTTCACACTTAAGCATTAAAGCAATATGGGCTGCACCTCTTTGAAACTTTGGCTCTTCATTTGGCTTTGTTCTTGTTCCTTCTGGAAAGATAATCAAGACATCACCATTTGAGATCGCTTCTTCACATCTTTTGAGCATAAGATCCGCGTCAGTATTTGGAATATAACCGGCAGCTTGAACAATTTTTCTTACATAGGTATTACTCCACAATTCCTCTTTCACTATGCAACAAGCATTTGGACAGTGAGCAATAATAGAGACAACATCAATTAATGTTGGGTGATTAGCAATAAGTAAGCATGAATTTTCAGAGTGAAGAGTTTCAATGCTTTCTGTTTTAAAACGAATAACGCCTAAAGTGTGCATGAAATTCATAAAGAATCTAAATGTAAGCGTAATGATCTTTCTTATTACTTTCTTTTTCTTTAGTGGGTCTTGAATAGCGACTAAAACAATAGGAAACACAAAAAAGCTTAAAAATAGTCCACCGAGACCAAATACAATAAACGATAGTCCGGTGCTAAAAATTCTCCAGTACCTATTCATTAACTTAAACATAGGCTACCAATTTTAAAGTCAAGAGGGTGTTCTTTAGTTTTCCACCAAGATGTAAACCTTGAGCATTCGCTTTCAGAAAATATTTCTTTGTTTGTTTTTAAATTGAGTTGATACTCTTCACCATTCGATAAAATCATTGTTTGGATAATTTCATCGTCTGTGCAGCTAATCTTCTCTTTAAATAATTCAGGGAAAGGGGCATCACCATAAATGAAAAGAACTTTTGAATCTTGATTTTGTTTCAAAAAATTAACCGCGGATACAATCCCCATAGAAAAACTTTCTTCACATGCGCTAATTGAGCTTATAGGAATTTTTCTTTTTGCTTGGATACACAAATGACCTGAAGCTGCATTATGAGTTGATTGAGAAAACTTGATAGGACTGGGAGTCTCTAAACTTTGTATCGATTCAATTAATTCACTAGATAAGAGAAGCTCTCCGTGTCTAGAAGAATACACAATAAAGTCAATATCAACACCTTCAATTTGGTGAAGAGCCTCGTTGACGACCTTTTTTGCTAACTTAGTCATTCTTCGTGAACTCATCTTACTTAATTTAAGTTCTCTTAAGTATTCTTTATCAGCCAAATAGCTCCACGATGTAAATGTATCTATATTAAAAGAAAATGAATTATTTTGCATTTGCAGAAATCAAAAGTAATTCTTTAGTAATCTCTTTTCTCAAATTAACTACCCAACGAAAATAGTTTCTATGGATAAGTTTCTTTTTGTCATTATAGTTCATATTTTCGCTATCTTTATAGTTAATAGAAAAAGACTTTCTTGAATAAGGGATTAAGACATCTACTCTATGCTTTCTTACACTTATAGTGGCCATATATTCGTTTTTCTTCTTTGTTTTTTTAACCATCCATCCCTTAGAAGCTCCGCCTCTTAAGATTGCCTTTCTAACTTGTGAAATTTTTACTCCATCTGGTGTAACGTTCCCTTCAAGATTGCTCAATGGTTTTAACTTTAAACCACTTCCACACGAAATGCTCAGGCTTAATAATAAAAAGTTTAAGATTAATTTATTCATATTAGCTCCTTTTTGCGCTAATATTAACATCAATAACTTCACTTTTAAAACAATAGAGTTTCTATGAAAAATTACGATATTATCATTATTGGTGCTGGACCCGCAGGAACTTGCTGTGCAGCAATGCTAAAAGAACTAGGCCATAGTGTCGTTATTATTGAAAAGAATACATTCCCGCGCTTTAGTATAGGAGAGAGCCTACTTCCTCAAAATATGGAACTATACAAAGAGGCTGGACTCTTAAGTATTTTTGAAGATTGCGATTTTCAATTTAAAGATGGAGCTCAATTCTTAAGAGAAGATATATTTAAAGATATCGATTTTTCAAAGAAATCAACAGATGGGGCATCAACAACATATCAAGTGCGAAGATCATCTTTTGATAAAAAAGTAACTGATCACTTACAAACACTGGGTGTCGACATTCTATTTGATCACACTCTTGAGGGGGTTGAATTTAATGACTCTCAAAATCCGGTTAAAGTTTCTGTATCATCAAAAACAAGCACATTTGAGTTTCAAGGAAAATTCCTCGTCGATGCAAGTGGCTTAGCAAAGGTACTACCAAAAGCCTTAAATCTAAAAACAGAATACCAAGCCCAAGATAGACGCTGTTATTTTTCACATATTAAGACTTCGCAAAAGCCTGCGTTTGATACAAATAAAATTTTAATCTCTGTAGATCAAACAAATTCGAAGTGTTGGTTTTGGACAATACCTCTCGCTGAAAATAATTTTAGCCTCGGAGTTATTACTGATGAAAAAGATTTAGATTTATCAAATCAACAAATGTTAGAGCATTGCATAGAAAGAAATCCTCTTCTAAAAAAAGCACTTGGTGATTATGAATATGAGCTTGAAACTAAAAAGATTCAATCTTTCACCTCAAAGACTCAACAAATGTTTGGTGAAAATTTTCTTCTGATAGGTAATAGTGGTGAGTTCCTTGATCCTATTTTTTCTTCCGGTATTACAATTGCTTTAAAATCTGCTTGTCTTGCATCTCCTTTGATAAATAAAAAAATTAAGGGTGAATCTGTTGATTTTGATAAAGAATACCTTGATGAATTAAATTATGGATTAAAGACATTCAAAGTCTTCGTTGATGCATGGTATGGCGGAGATCTTCAAGATATAATCTTTACTGATAAAATTCAAAAAGAGATTAGATCACATATTATTTCTGTTCTTGCTGGGTATGCTTGGGATAAGAAAAATCCTTATACACAAAAAAGTGAAAGACGCCTTAAGGCCCTAGCAGAAGTTTGTCGAGGATAGTTAAAATATCTAGAAATCGAAGTCACTCTCATCAAGTTCATCGAAATTAAAGTCTTCTTCACTCTCAACTGCCGCTTTTAGAGCCTCATCCATAATTACTTCTTCTTCTTTAGTTATCTTTTCAGATTCTAAAACAACAACTTCAGCATCTGTTTCATTAATAGCTCGTAAGTAGACATTTTCGGATATTTGTTCCAAAGTATTTGAAGAACGCTCAGAAATACTAAGTTCTCCAAGTCTATATTTAATATTATAGTTTAAATATTTATATTTTGATCTAAAGGCCTTATCTACATCTATCATTTTTGTGTTTTTATCAAATGACTTTATAAAGCTTAATTTCTTTTTTAAATCTCTTTTGATTTTTGTAAAATTTTGCCCCCGAGCCATTAAATTGTTTGTTTTTGAATCCATCAAGAACTTTGGAACGATAACTCTTTCTCCAGAAGACTTAGAGAACCCTACCCAATATTTTCCTTGCTCATGAACATTTAATATTTGAATACTGTTTCCTTTTTTGTCTTTTAAAAGAACATCTCCACCATCAACTAATGAGTCCTTGATTTTTGAACTTCCTGCTTCAAACCTTCTTAATTTTACAATTTCATCCCCTACACGAATTTCATTCTTTGCTAGAGATTTAGCATAGATAAAATCTGGATCATTAGTAGGATAGACTTTATTCATTTTTGACTTCGAAGCTTTACTAAACATTTTCTGTTTCGCATTAGGACTTATAACAGATAGTCTCTCTGAAATATTATTTACGGACTCTTTTGATAGTGACGTTTTTTTGATATGTATTTTCTGACCTTTCAAATTGAATCCAACAAAGGAGTCACTACTCTCATCTACTAACTTTATTCCATCGATTGAATTATCTGTTTCAAGTTTTATATATGCACCGGAGTCATCAACCGTTGAGGTCACCTTAGCTTCAAATGATTTTTCAAAAACCTCATCACCACGTCCTCTTTTATTATACAGACTAATATTATCTTGAGATTTTGAAAATTTTCCATTAGAAGCTCTACCTTTTATTTCATTAGCAAGCTTGCTCCTTACGGCCTTGTCTTCAATACTTAAAAAGATTTCTCTTTTATGTGCATCAATTAGAACTTTTGTTTCAGCAGAGGAAATATGTTTTACTTCATCTAATAATTTTAGATCGCCTGCGACTTTAACCAACTCTTTTTGTTTGATCGGTTTTATCGTTTTTCTTAATAAATTTTCAGCAACTGTATTTACTTGTTTTTGAATTTTTCGTTGAACAGTTGCATCATCTATTTTAGCCGTCTTATTTATTTGTGTATTTAAAGCTCGTCTATCAAGGATTACTTTTTGAGGAGCCACGGCTTCTTTCAATCTTGTATTTGCTTTTTCCAGTATTGTTTTTGGCTTTATATTTTGAGCCGAATTGTTTGCTTTTATTCGTTTTGATATTGTCTTTTTGTTTGAAAGATTTTCAACGTCATTTAACTTTAGTTTAGAGCTTTTTTCACTTAATTTATTCACTATAAATGAAGTCTCAGATTTTGAGAGATTGCCTGTTGATACAACTACCTTTTTACCACTTCCTGTAACCCCAATAAGATTACCGTCAATATGATCTAGAATTAAAATTTTCTCTTTTGAAGCATCACCAACGAGAACAATGTCTTTAGAATCTTTTTTAAGAAGTGTTGCTTTTTTTACACTTGCTTCTTTATAAAAGTCCGAACTGTATGCAATGTATCGATTTACGTCATCACTTCCCATGACCTTTAATAAATCTTCTAAACTTTTTTCAAATTCCACACTTGCATTATCAAGTCTTTTTATTGCATTAGCATTGGAAGCATATTTCGTTTTAACATAGTTCTTTAGTTTTAGAACTTGTTGTAGTTGATTAAACTCTTCTTGAGTTAATTTTCCTGACTTTGCAGCCTTTATCCAATCACTCATTTGTTTTTTTGTTGTTGATAATAGACTAGCTGTTGCGTCAACTGCTCGGGAAGCTGACGAAGCTTTATTAACTGCGTCTACAGCATTTGATAAATCATGGCCGTAATTGCTAATTCTAACAAACTTACTCATTGGTATTAATCCATGAGCAGCATTATATCCAAGAGCAAATCCTCTTTCACCTAATTTGAAAGGGTCTAAGATTCTACCACCAACTTTTAAAATTTTCCCTGGTAATTTAAATGGTGCCGTTACTATGTTCTTAGATATCTTTCCAATCTTTGTTGCGGCTTTTTTTGCATACTCCCCAGAGAGTTCTGCAATATTTTTAACAATTCTACTTTTTGGACGAATTGGGGTTGATATTTTATTTGCATTTCGACTTACCCAAGATTGGACTTTTGCAAACTTATATTTTTGATTCTGAATAAAGACCTTAGACTTACCAACAGCCGAGCTTCCAAGTGTTAAAGGAGCCTTTAGGATTTGAACGGCTTTAATTCCGACTTTTGCCGTTGTTCGAAGAGCAGCACCTGCAAGACCTTTCATTTGAGACTTCAATGCCATTCTTGCTCCAGCTTTTACACCTAAGCTAATAGCCCGAGCTCCAGCTTTTACTGCCGTTGCCCCTCCACCTGTTAAGAGTCCAATCACAAACTCAGATCCAACGGCACCTATAACATTACAAATTGATGATATTGCTCCAGCGCAAGTCATACACTTAAAGCTAACAAATGGTTGATCACAATGAGCATCTTTTTTAAATCTCTCCGTTTCCCAACCTGGCTCAGTACACATTAAATCATCTGTTACATACTCTTTTAACATGTCCCACATGCTTGTAAAGAAGTTACCTATTTTTTCTAATGTACTTGGTTCATCTTTTTCTAAAACATTCATAGCCGCTTGATTTGCATCACTAAGTTTTTGTTCTGTCTCTGTTACCCAAGGCATCCAGTTATAAATCTTTTTACCAACATTTTTAATTCCATCCCACGCCATAGAAGCCAATTCTGGAATACTTCTTAAGAAAGACCAAATAACATCCGCTGCCGCTGTAACTATCTTTGCGACACAATTATTTTGTGAGCTTAGGCAGTCTTCTTTAATCCCTAGCTTCTTACCAACAGAAGCTCCTATCTTGTCCATCACACCGCCACCAAAAAAGAAACTAGAACCGATAGAGCAAGCAAAGTCACTTGCACAACCCTTTGCAGTCCACTTAGTTGGATTTTTTTCACATGCATTTTTAGCAACAATGGTATTAATATCCGTGATTTGATCTTGAAGGGAATTTGCCTTATCAGCTTCAGACACTTCATGACAAGAGCCTGCTGCACCTGTTAATGAGTTCAATCCTCGCTCGTAGTTTTCGAGTAGCATTGCTCTTTTAACAAGAAGAGGTTTTAATTTTTGTATACAAGCAGAACCTTCATCAGATAGAAACTCTCCTGATTTAGGATCAATTAATTGAATTGTATTATATCTTTCATTTACAATCTTTGCGACACTTGGGTCTGTACACGAATCACTGCCAAGAGTTTTTTCAATTTCAATTGTCAAAGAATTGATTTCGTTTTCTAGAGTTTCAAGATCTTCTTTCGACTTGACCTCTATTTTTGTCACATCAGGAAGCTTAGATTTTTTCAAACTATTTGTTGGACTCTGACTTTTACTAGAATGAAATGGAAATTCAACCTTTAATCGTTCAGATAAAATTCTACACACAGCTGTTTTTGATTGTTTATTTTTACTATCAGTACACACAACCTCAGCTGATCTTTGTAGATTCATCATGTTTGAATCAAGTTCAGATATCAATTGTTCTGAACCTTTAACATTTTCTTCTAAGTATGATTTATAATCAAATCCATTAGGAAAAGAATCTCTGCTTGTTTTATCGCAATTACTCGTTGCACGAACCCTATTGTAACGTGTATCAAATGGTGCACACACCGGTCCAAAAATGACAGGGTTACATCTTCTTTCATTCTCTGAGCAAACTTCAAACCCAGAAGGGAGAGCGTCTTCGTCTAAAAGAGTACTCGATAATTTTTCAAAATTTTTATATTCTGTTGAATGCTCTGGCCTTTCACAAAATCCATGAGATCCCCTACGGCTTGGCCATCCGGCATACACACATTCTGATAGCCCATCAGCATACACCAAAAAGTTATTGATGATTTTTTCAAATATAATCGTTGAATATAGTTTTGATTTTTCGACACTTTCAGTTTTTTCCATGTTGACTAAAAAGTCTCTATAAACTTTTGAAAGCTGAACTCTTTGAGTCTTATCTAAGTCCTTAACCTCTATAAGAGAGTACGCTTTACTTGAAGAAACAAGCAAAGATAAAAAGATGAATATATTAAGTATTCTCATTCTATGCATTTTGCAGTTTCCACAATTTTTTTAAATTTACTTTGATCCTCTTTTGAGCTTTCAAATGTTGTCGCCTTAGCGACAAAGAATATTTTGCCACAAGTAACATAATAACTTTGCTCTATATAATTAATTCCATCTTTTTTATAACTCCAAACAAAGCTGTGATAAGAATTTTCATTATTAATTTTCACATGCTTATGTGGTTTTATTTTTATATCTTGGTATTTTCTCTTTTCTCCAAACAGATGCATTTTCTCTTTGTATTTTTTAAACTGCTTTGGATCAACAAAGTTATCTAACGTGATATCACTACTATTATAAATAACACTCATCACATTTCTTTTTTTATTTTTTACCTCACCAGTAAACCAAAGATCTGCCCCAAAGAATTTTCTTTGCGAAATTTCATTATCTGCCGTTTTAAATATCATTTTTCCACCTTTAGTCTGAACGATATGTTCTTTGGCCAAAGAAGAAAATGAAAAGGTAAATATCAAAATGCTAAATAAAAGTTTCACACTATATTTTCGGAATTATTAAGTCTCTACTTTAATAACTCTTCTTCCCAAAGGAAGAGGTAAATACTCAACTATCGTATAAAAATGCTAAGTTATCTATTTCTTTAGACCGATAAAAGACAAAAGAAAGAGAGATAATATGAAAACACCATTAATAATGCTGCTAATTCTTATGAGCCTTAGCTCATTTGCAAAATTCGAAAGTAAAAGTTGGGAGTTAAAAAATAACTTCAAAAGCTCAAAAGTGTGGAAGGGAACTTTTACAAAGAGCTTATATGTAGCTGTTGAGAAAAATGATATTCAAGACAAAAAGAAATATTTAAATGATTTAGAAGGAAGTAGTGATTCCACAAAATCAAAGCTTCTAGGTTTAATTGGTGTTTCTAATTGGAAACGAAAAACTTCTAAGTGGAAAAATTTTAAAAATAAAAAAGCATTTGAAATCAAAGGTACTTATACTGACAGAGAGGAAGAAACTGTTTATTTTCGAGAGTATCATATATTAGACAACGGCACGGCTCTAAAAGTTGTCTTTACTTCTGTTAGTGCAAAGTCGTTTAAATATGAAAAAGAAATTGCTTCATTTATCAATCAAATATCAACTACAGATATTGACGAATAAGTTTTTTGAATTTAGTTTTCGTTAATTTGTAAAAAGATTTGAGTAAAATACATTCGACCGCTAGAGCTAACTTCTTGGCCTAGACCAATATGCGTAAAGTGCGCTCCTTCAATATTTTTTCTATGGCCACGACTTCCTAAAAGTCCTTGGTGCACTTTTTCAGTTGTTGAAGCGTATGCAACATTTTCAGCTGATTTTGGAATAGACCTTTCATCAACTTTTCTTACTTCAGCTATTCTCGCTGAAAATCCATTATGATTTAAACATGAACAGTTCAATAAACTACCAGAGTGTTTTTGTGCCTGATAACTTGCTTCTTCATGAACCTTTAGAACCCTTAAGCCTAAACTTTTTCTATGATCATTAACAAGTTTAAGCATTTCTTTCTCTTCAAGATTTAAATACCCAACTTCACTTATGGTGGAACCATTTGACGAGGAGCCTGAGCTTGATCTCTCAAACAAATTTCTCGGTGAAAAAGACTCAGAAAACTCCATGGCTGATTCTAAATTTTTACCACAAGAGCTTGAAATAACTGATAAAACTATAAGTAATAACTTCATAAGATCTCTCCTTGAACCTCTATATAATCAAATCGAATTAGTGGGCTGAAGTCAAAGTTATTAAAGTGAATAAATCTTACAATTTAATTGATATAGCCTGAACCGTAATCTATAAATGTCTGAAAACAGGAGATAAACTATGAAACAACTACTAGCACTTACAACTCTTTTGGTATCATTTTGCTCTTTTGCATCTTTTTACCAAACTGATTGCTCAAACGCACAATCAACAATTTCTACTTCTAATGGTCACGTTAGAAATGCCATTACACTAACAAAGAGAATTTACTCTCAAGGTGCAATGAAAGAGACAAAAATTAAATTTAAATCTTCTCAACTAAAAATAAATATTTTGTCTAAAACGGAAGTTGAAAGAAATAGCTCAACAAACTGTAAGCCTGGAATGTCTGGAGGCGTTGCGAGTTGGAATAATATTTCTTTAAAGAAAATTGTTATAACAAAAAAGGATAATACTGATTTTGATAGTGATATTGTTGGACTTGATAAAAAAACAAATTCAATTACGACGACGATTCTTTGTGAAAATGTTGGTAATTCAAGAACAATGTGTTCAAAATAATTTAACCAAGTAGTTTTAGATAATCCGAACCGGATCCATTAATTTGTGCCTGAACCATTGTTTGGGCACTTTGAACAAGCTTATCCTTAACATTTTTAGCAGTTTGATTTGCATAGTCTGCATCTTTAATTTTACTATGTGCTGCTTTTCCATTTGTAGTATCACTTCCAAGCTTACTTGAGGTCGTCTCAAGCCTACTCATAAATGCACCAACCTTAGCTCTACTTTTCGAAATTTCTTTTTGAGCATAATCAAGTTTAACCAATGAAAGCTGTGCATGGAGTTTTGTATCAAGACTTACATCATTTATTCCAAGAGAAAGTGGGTTTTGAGCAAACTCTTCAAGATTTAATGAAAGCCTATCTTGAGATCCATTATGGGTATCAACTTGAATATCTAGTTTTTTATTTTCGCCTTTAAAAACATAGTGATCTTGATATTTAGTACTCTCCGATGTTCTTTTAATTTCTTGAAGTAATTGACTCGCCTCCATATTCATTAAGGTTCTTTCTTGATTTGAATATGTGTCAGATGCAGATTGAATTGCAAGCTCTCTCACCCTTATAACCATTGAGCTCATCTCATTTAGAACTCCATCCATAACTTGGACAATACTCACGGCCTGATTAACATTTCTATTCGCTTGATCTTTAGATCGGTTTTGAGAATTTAGTTTTGCAGCAATACTCAACCCTGCAGCATCATCAGATGCCTGAGTTATACGCGAGCCACTAGAGAGCTTTCTAGAGTTACTCTCTAGCTTTCTCTGTGTCTGTTTACTGTGACGTAAACTTTGAATGCTCATTTGAGTATTGTGCAATTTTGTCATCGCACTAACTCACATAGGTTAATAACCAACTAATCTCCTTAGTTCTTTTACGTGGATATATCTATCCGAGTTACTTTACGGCTTTCTCTTGAAAAATACTAAATTGGTCAAGTATAAAAAATCGGAAAAATGTTCTTGTGACTAAAAGTCCTTGAATTTGGTAGAATACTAATGTGAAAAGATCAGTTTTATTTTTGCTATTTATATATTCAGCATTCTCTTATGCTGCCGTTAATCCTCCAAGATGGAGGTTCGAATATAACTATGGAAAAGTAAAAACTGAATACCATGAAGAACAGCTTTCAATTATTTTCGATAAAAAAGAAATAAAGCAAACTGCTGACTTTCACCAATTTATATATCAGTACTACCTTCTCCCCCCTTGGTTAGATTTTTCTATCGGTGGAAATATAACCGGGTTACAAGTCGATGAACCAAGCGAAGAAGATCAGCAATTTCAATATTTAACAGCTTTTGCAAATATTGGAATTCAAATTCCTTTTTCTGATTATTGGAATGTTAAACTTGTCACGGAAAGTTTCTATACATCTATGATTGTTGAAGATGATAAGTTTGGATTTAAAAATTTAAGAGGGACTCAAATTTATCCAGAGATTGAATGGCTACCATTTGGTTCAGATATGTTTATACAAATTTCCCCCTATCTAAAGTTTCCTATTTGGAGTGATACTGGTGCGAGAAAAGAGACTACGATTGGAATAAAGCTCAACATACCAATTAGGTCTCCAAACCAAATGCGCTTTCCAACCTTTGCTTATAATACATCCTTTGTTTTAAAATTCTTTTATACGAATATGAGTCTTGATTTTGAAAAGAAAGGATTTATATCCTCGGAATTTGAAGTTAGACAATATGGTCTACTATTTGGGATGAACTTCTAATATTATCTTAATCTTTTTCAAACAATAAGCTTAAGTACCTAATTTTATAGGTCAAAAAACATCGTGTTATTCTTAATAAACTTTAGAAATCGATAAGAAATGTCGATAAGTATTAAGGAATTATGAAGACACTATTACTTTTATTAATATTCACTTTATTTCTTGCTGCCTGTGAAGAGGGCGGAGGGAGTAGCTTTGAGCCTAATAATTTAATTAGTGTTGATGAAGATACAGCTGCAGAGGAAGAGCTTGCAAATCAAACAGGTCCTCCGTTTATAAAATCTTTTTCTATAAGTTCTGATAAAACTTTTACCACTGGAGAGGTTTTAACAATTGATGCTCTTTTTTCTAAAAGAACTAAAATTGTTAATGGTGCAACTCCAAGAATACCTATAGATATTGGTGGTGTTACTCGCTATGCAAATTATGTATCAGGTTCTGATTCAAGAGATTTTACTCTCAAGTTTCAATACACAATACAAGCAGGTGATTTAGACCACGATGGAATAGAGCTTATTTCTCCTTGGGAATTAAACGGTGCTGATGTTGAAGATTATTCAGCTCAAGATGCTGTCTTAACTTATACAATACCTAGTACTAACGGAAAGCTTGTTGATACAGCAAACTTAAGTTTTACTTTTGCTGAAGGTGCTTACACAACATCGACGGCAACAACTTTAAATATTACTTCTGGAAATGCAGCTGAATACTATATTGGTACAAGTTGTAGATCTGCAGGCTCGACATATGTCTTTGGATCAACAGTTGCTTATACACTTCCAAGTGCTAATGCTATTAATACAATTTATGTAGCTGCTAGTAATTCAACTGGTGGTTTTTCAGCATGTCACTCAGTATCTATAACTCATGACAACCAAGCCCCTGCAGCAATTACAGGAATAACTCTTTCAAATGATTCTTCTGATATTGTTTCAGATCACACAAGTTGGAATGCAGCGACAGACAATGGACCTGCAGGAATTGCAAGTTATGAAGTTGCAGTGTCTACATCAACAAGTGAAGCCAATATTGTGGCAAATGGTGGCTGGTTAAATGTTGCTCTTTTAACTAGTGGAGTAATTGATAACGGAGCATCTGCATTTTTAACAGGTTCAACAAATTATTATACTCTTATTAAAGCAATCGATAATGCTGGTAATGAGAGGATAACTGCCTCACAAGCTTGGCAGGTTGTAGCTTTATCACCAGAGCAAATAGTATCGATGTCTACCATTAATGCGACAGACGAAAGCATTAGAGTTGGATGGCCATACCCAGATGATAAAGGTTTTCCGATTACTGATTATGTTATTCAGTACAAGCTTGCCTCTTCAGGCACGTGGATCACAATAAACGATGGAGTATCTACTTCAAGAAGATATACGCTTACAGGCTTAGATGATGAAACTGCTTATCATTTTAGAGTTCGTGCATATAACGGTACAAACTTTGGTGCATGGTCTCCAACTTTGACTTCGGAAACTCTACCAACAATTGATTTTTTGAACACACCTTACGCTGCAATTAATATTGGCGGTGCGACTGCCAATCAACTTGTTTCACTAGAAGATGATAATCAAATTTTTTATGGAGATAATTCTGCCTCTACTTTCAATGATGGATCTACAATTAGTTTAGATCTTGATAGAGGAAAAACAATTTCAGTTCCAGCAAATGACTTTACAGTTGTAAGAGCAACCAAGCCATTTTTTATTGCTGGAAGACTGGGTGCTGGAGGGAACACAACAAAAGCAAATGTTGTTTGGCAGACTTCTTCATGGATTGGAAAAAAATTCTTATTTAGTCACAATAGAAATAATCCTATGAAAGTAAAAGTTTATGCTTTTTCAAATAGTACGGTTACGATTACAAAAAATGGTGCCCCTGTTGCAAATGGTATAGAAACAATTAATAGTGAAAATGGACATGTATTTACTATTTCTGCTTACGGGTCTTATGAAATAGAAAGTACTGGGTTTATTGGTGTATATGGATATGCAAACTCAGGTGGGACTTCTTATATTGATCCGAAACCATTTTTACCAGCAAGTAATGATCTTATTGGCGTACCCTCAACTTCTGCAAAAGTATCTTCAAAAACCTCAGCAAACAATTACACAGCTTACTATTCAGGAAATACTAGTAACACTGGTTCGGTAACAGCCGGTGCGACGATGACTCTAAGTTCGAAAGGAACACGTGGTGTTTACAGAGATCATGGTTTAAGAATTAGATCTCAAAAGCCAATTGTTGCAAACTCATATGCAGATAATAATGGTAATTGTTCTGCTCCATTTGTTCCTGTTGCATTCCAAAAAAGAAAATTCGCTCTAAATGTCCAGTCTGAATGGGTTGCATTTGCTTCAACAAATCAATTAACTGTTACCGCTTACGAACCAACTGCTGATGGACTTGGCTGGGAAGCTCCTAGAACATACAATATGAATAGAGTTGGTGCTAACAATAATACGCCAACAAAAGGCTATGAGACGCGAAACTTTCGAGCAGGAACAATTTTTGAAGGATCAGCTCCATTCCAAATGTGGTACGAACCTTTAAATGATACAAATGCTGCCAACGATGATGAGACCATTATGTTTGGTTGGGATTAATGTAAGATTATAGCTCTTCAGTTGGAGGAGTTAATTCAGCTTGCTCTATTGCTTTTCGAATCCCCTCAGCTGTAAAATATCTATAAACTAAAACCATCTCAGTATTTTTCTCGGGTTTTAAAGAAAGTTTATAAAGCGAATCATCAGAAATACTATCCGCAATACTTAAATAATTTTTTATTTTTTGACTCGTTAATCTATATTGTGAGTTTCTTTGAAACTTAAAAAGCTCTTTATTTATCAAGTCTAATCTTTCAGCTTCATCAAGTAGTGTTTTGTCCTCATCACTCAAACTTAAAGATTTCAAAAAATTTCTAATATTTTGGCACCTATAAGCTAGAGAGAAATATGGACATGCTGATCCTTGTATGTCTTGAGGTTTATTATTAAACTCTCTTCTGTTAGGAACTATACTTTGAAGCTCTTGGCATTTTTCACTTCTAGGTCTTCCGTATACTTCTCCAATGGGATTAAAGTTAAAACGATCATCTTTATTTGGCGACTCTTTTCCAAAAGAGAGCTTTGAAGAGAGGTAGGTTTCAGAGTGAAGAAAATTATGAAAGCCTGAGTAACCTGTGGCTACAGGACTAGCAACGACATGCCCTGGAAATATAACATCATATAATTCACTTCCTTTTGTTATATGATTGCGATCAAAGATATATTCTGGGCCATAGATATTTAAGATATCTCCTGGTTTTTTTTCTTCTCCCACTTCTAGTTTTTTACATACTGGTGAGTCCATCCAATACAAAATTTCTTTCTCCCAAACAAAACGTGGTTTTGTAGAGTTTTCTTTAAAAGACAAGGCTGTTCCCCAGCAATTTGGTCCATCCTTATAGAGTTTTTTCCTATGGTTTGATTTTACAATTTTTGGAAGACAACTTGATACGACAATACTTTTTGTTCCTCTGGAATTATTAACACATTTAGACTTTGTTATATTGGGAACAATAAAACTTGGCTCATTGGTTTTTCTCCACAAACAGATTGCTTTATTTTGTTCAACTAATTCTTCACAGCTCTCTGATCTTAATATGAGATTATTCGCCTTAGTATATCCAATACTAAGCTGTGCAAATGCTGAGCTTGAGATTATAAAAGTGATGCAACTAAGTTTTAGGTAAAATATTTTATTCATTTCTAAATTATAGGATAAATGGAGACCAAACTGAGTCTGATTGTAAAAAAGAAGGACTGTGACAACTTATTAGTCAATTCACTTATCCCCTAAGTAACTGTATTTTATGATATAATATTCAAATGACTCCAGATAAAAAAATTGAACTCACGATAAAACAAAAAGAAAAACTTGGAATCAAATCAAACCAACATGCTTTTGAATTTCAACTTCATAAAGTAATCGAAGAAAGATGCGATGAGTTTGATTATTATCTAGAAGAAGAAGGATTTGAAATTCTAGAACGAGACATGCAACGGGTTGCCACTAGTATCTACAATTATACAGTGGTTGGTTTTAAGGATTTCTAAAAAATCGACTTAATTGTTTGCTCTAAGTCTTCAAGGTCTACAGGTTTTGTTAAATACGCATCCACTCCATGACTTCCGGCCTCTTCCATTACCAGCGGATCGTGATCAGCTGTTACGATAAAAACATGAGTATCTTTACTTAGTGGATCTGATTTAATTCTTCTAACAAAGTCCATTCCATCAAGCTCTGGCATATTTAAATCAGTAATTACTAACTCATACGGATCTCCTCCTAGAAGAGATTGAGTAAAATCATTCCAAGCCTCAGTGCTATCATTAAAGCTATGAACATTAGTAAAGCCTGATTCTTCAAGGTGATTTGTGATAAAAAAGGTTGCAAGCATTACGTCGTCAACAACAAGAATTTTTCTATTCATCCTTAATTTCCTTTTGAAGGTCTTGCATAGCTTTAATCCTGTCGTCTAAAAGGTGCTTAAGTGTATTTTTGAGGTACTTCTCAACATCCTCATCAGTACTTCCCGTATTAGAAACAATAAGATCGTACAGCTTTCTAGTTTCCTCAGATACACTTAAAGTGATTTTATGCTCACTAAAGTGATCGTCTAAAAGGTCTCTAACAAGGCCAGATAGATTGATTCCAGATTCTGTCACTAGCTTATATTGCTCTTCTTTTACCATCAAACTTATTCTTTTCATCCGTAGACTATACTAGATAAGTGCTTAAAAATCCAGAAAAATACATATTTTTATTAAAATAAACAGTTTTTTATGTTGATATACATACAAAAGCATACTAAAACATACAGAGACATAAGAAAGGAGAATTTATGAATGTCAGTACGGATATAACAAAATGGAAAAGATCAATCGACGGATGGTTCTTTGGTGTATGTGAAGGCCTTGGGAGATCGTTTGATATTAATCCAAACCTATTGAGAGCGTTACTTTTACTCAGCGTCTTTGCTTTCGGTACAGGAATCTTTCTCTATCTGGTCTTGGGCTTTACACTTCCAAGAGAAGACGAACTTTCAGATTATTCTGATGATAAATTTTTAGGTGTATGCCAAAGAATTTCACAGCGATCACAAATTGACCTGGGCCTTGTAAGAGTTGGTGCAGTTATATCTTTTTTTGCATCTGCGGGAACGACCCTTCTTTTATACATCATATTAAATTTTGTCTTACCTGAAGATAAGAGAATTAATTACTAAGGAGAACTTATGACATTATTAGAAAAATTTAAAAGCTTATTTACGACTTCAAGTACAGATCCACAAGCTGCTCTTGATAAACTTACAAAACAAGAAAGTCGTTTATCTGAATCCTTAACAAATTTAATTTTTCAACAAGGGAAGCTTAGAGAAAAACGCAAGGGTATTATCTATCAACTAGAAGATATTGCAATTGAGCTCGATGAACTTGTAAGCGAAAATGATGAAGAAGCATGTTTATATCTTTTAGAGAAAACAGATCAATTAAAACAGGATGTATCATTTATTGATAGTGAACTAGAGTCTCTTAATATTAGTATTCAGGAATTACAAAGAACACAAAGTGATCTTGTTTTGAATAAAGATAAGTATAAAAACCTTGTTATTTCTCACTCTTATAAGCTTGAGTCTTTAAAAGCAAAAAAAGATATAAAAAATCAAATACAGGCTGCGAATGGAATAAGAACAAATACAAATAATCCAATTGAGCTTCTTCAAGATAAAATCTTAAAAGCAGAAGCTGAGATTAAAGTTCTAGAAAACACGACAAACCCTATTGAAGAAAGATTAAAAGAGAAAAAAAGAAACAGGAAAAATACAAAATACCTTGAACAGTTTAATAAGTTGAAACTATCAAAAGGAGTTATTTCATGAGATCAAAAAAGCACGCAATTTTTGCACTTATACTTTCTATATTTATGTTTGGAAACGCAGAAGTTGAACTAGGAGTTTTCTTTGGGTTAATTTCAAGTCTATATTTCTATCGTTGGTGGAACCATCCTCAGAGGCAACTTTTGAGTGCACTAAAGAATGACTCTCAAAAGTTTAATGTTTTAGTTCCAAGCTCCTATCCGCTTCATTTGGAGTTTTTAAAATTCTACTCAAAATTTCTAAGGCTAAGTACACAGTACCCTGCTTTAAAAAATACTTATAGGGAATTAGTTGATTCTATGTGGCTTAGGCTTTCTCAAGAAAGTAGTGCGAAAGAGTGGAAAGAAATTATCTCGCAAACAGATAAAAAGTGGCCATCACCAATTGATGTAAAAAACATTCTAAACAAAAGCCTTTCGAAAGTTAATATTGAAACGAAAATCATGAATGAAGCGATGGCGAAAAGTAGATAACTGAGATATAATATACAAATGGTTGATTCTAAAAAAGCAAATCCTATTGATGTAGACAAAATTGATCTTGAGCAGATGAAAAAGCAGACTACTGATATTCCGGGACTACTAGAATTTGCTCACTCTGTTGGTGGATTTTCTATAATTCCTTCAGATCAAGGAGCAATAAAAGGACGAGCTTTAGCTGCAATGGAACAACAAACTCAAATGCAGATGGATCAAATCTACAAACAGATGAAACTACTTGCTGAGCAGGCTAAGCACCTTCAAACAAGAGCAGATATATCTCTTCAAATCTATAATGCTGTAATTGGCTTTGAGCCAATTATTGGACAAGAATATTATTTATACGAAAGAAAAGATAATTCAAAGCTTGTCTCTATGGTTTCTCCAGATGACTGGGGTGGAAGTATTCCCTATAAAGAGTTTGTTGCAAAAGTAAAACTTCTAGCTGACCACACTTGGGAAGTTATAGAAAAAGATTAACCTCGGTTAAACTCTTTTACATTTTTCACAAGATCTTTCTCTCCAATAATAAGTTCTTTCAAAAAACTTGGCATAGGAGCACTCTTAATATTTTCACCAAAGTGACTCAAAATTATATCTGTTCTTATTTTTTTTCCTGATTTTGTAAAAGTCATCTTTGCAATTGATCTAGCATGGACTTTTGAGTTTTTCATAAAGTCTTGTTGAACATAGACCCAATTCTCATCCCAGCACAGTATTTTTGAATGTAATTGATAAGAAGAAAATGGCGCAAGTTCTTTAAAAAATAAAATATTAATTCCTGCCGTTACCACTCCAAGCTTTTTCTTAATTATTAATTTATGAAGATTCATCTTCATCGTCATATCTGTACGCCCAATATCCATAATAGTGAGGTATCGGCCATTATTCATATGAAAATTTAAATCTAAATCAGTTGGCAGAACTCTCAGTTTTAATATCGATTCATCTGTAACATCTATTACTTTTGGAAATATCAAATTTTTTACGATACAAAAGAAAAACCTAAATAATAGGTTCATAGCTAACCTCATCTCTTTAATTTCAATAACTTCGACTTCTTTTAGGTTACTATAAATATCGTTTTTCGCATTTTTAGGCAAAAGATACCCAAGCGAGGTAATCAGTATTAGATTTTGCTAAAATAATAGAATGAAAAATTTAACAATTACATTTTTATTATTAATTCTATCAACTTCACTGTACGCTGCAGGGCCTGCTCTTAGCATTGAACCTCTTTACGGTATTGAAAGAACTCAAAGGCATTATCCAAAGCCCGCGAAATTTACAACAAGAACATTCTTAGGAATTAGAGCAACCTATGGGACTTCACTTCTCGCTGGAGAATTTGAACTCAGTCAATCAAACTCAAATGAAGAATTCCCTGATGATAATGAAAAGGTAGAATATAAGATTCAAAGAGCTATGGTGGGGGTAAGATCCTATCCAATTAAAAGCCAATATGTTGGTATTTTCTTTAGAGCCGGAGCTCGAGCGCAGAAGCAAGAAACAATAATTGATGGTCCAACTGGTGAAAAAACAGAAGAGAGTCCTCTTACATTTGATCCTTATGCTGGTACAGGAATTACAATCGCGATTGCAAACAACTTTGCACTAAGTGCAGGCGCAACTTTGATGTACAACAGAAATGCTCCAGCTTCAGAGCAGTATGATACTCAATATACATTTAACTTTACAGTCAGAGCTGGTAACAGATAATAGTTTACCAAATTCCGTAATTTTCCATTGAGATCCAAGGCTCTTTTGGTTCAAGTTTTTCACCTTTTTGGAGTAATTCAATAGATATATTATTTGGTGATTTTACAAATGCCATGTATCCATCTCTCGGTGGCCTTAAAATTTCAACACCAGCTTTTTGAAATTTTTCACATTCCTTATAGATATCTTCTACAAGAAAGGCCATATGACCAAAGTTTGTACCTACTTTGTACTCTTGTTCATTGTCCCAATTATAAGTTAACTCCAATACAAGTTCAGAGTTCTTTTCTTTCAAAAAAATTAGGCTAAAGCGGTTCTCTTCATAGTCAGACCTCTTAAACTCTTCAAAGTTCATGAGTTCACACCAAAAATGAAGTGCTTTTTCTAAGTCGTATACTCTAACCATATTATGAATGAATTTCATTATTTGCTCCTGTATAATTGATAATATATTATACTCCAAAGGAGATTCACATGACAGATGATTTATCATATCAAAGCTTAGATTTTAATTTATCTCAAACAAAACACCTATATGGCGAGCAAGTACATATTTTAAACTCTCCCTATCTTAGAACAATTTTAAATAAAATTTGCTCAAATGATATAACTCAACCTCTTTTTACGGAGTATGTTAAAAAAGCTTATTCATTTTTACTCCATGAGGCAGCCTCTCATTTTTTTGAAAGTGAAATAACAGAATCTCCTACTCGCATGCAAGAATTTCATGAGCAAGGTATATATAAAGGCGTTTCTTTAAAACAAGATTCAAAAGTTGTTGTGGTTGATCTTGCTCGAGCAGGAATGATTCCATCGCAAATGATTTATGAAGAATTAAATTATTTATTTGATTATAAGAATATTAGACAGGATCACTTCTACGCAGCTAGAAAAACCAACGAACTTAACGAAGTTATTGGTGTTGATATATCGGGCTCTAAAATTGGAGGCCCTGTTGATGACTCCTTTGTCATTTTTCCAGATCCGATGGGTGCAACTGGAGGGACAATAAGTGAAGCAATTAATTTTTACAAAAAGCAAGTTCCGGGAAAAGCAAAAAAGTTCATCTCAATTCATTTAATCATTACTCCTGAGTACATTAGCAGAATTAAAGCCGATCATCCCGATTGTGAAATATATGCAGTTCGACTCGATAGAGGTCTATCTACGAAAAAAGCTCTTCAAAGTATTGCTGGAACTTATCCTGATGAAGAAGCGGGATTAAATGCAAATCAATATATAGTTCCAGGAGCTGGTGGTATTGGGGAACTTCTTAACAACGCATTTGTTTAGAGTTCAGTATGTGTTAAAATATACCTATAATTTTTTTCAAAGGTATATAAATGAATAATGTAAAAAAAGTATGTATTATCTCTAGTAAGAGAATTCCTTTTATGCGTTCAGGTACAAACTACAAAGGTCTTTCAAATAGAGATCTAATGGTTCCCGCATTAAAAGACCTAGTTGAAACTTTAAATTTAAATGGAAAAACACTGGGCGAAGTTGCCTTAGGCGCAGTTAATAAGCATGCCTATGATTTTTCTCTTGCAAGAGAATGTGTGATGGACAGTGGGCTCAATCCCATGACTCCAGCAACTGATCTTCAAAAGGCTTGTGGTACATCTTTGGAAGCAACAATTTTAGTGGCAAACAAAATTGCTCTAGGACAAATTGATTGTGGTATTGCTGCAGGTGTTGATACTAATAGTGATGTTCCAATTGAATTCAAGAAACAATTCTCAGATAGACTCCTAAGTCTTTCAAATGCAAAAACATTTTCTCAGAAAGTAAAAGCATTTAAGGGATTCAACCCAAAAGAGCTTCTTCCTAAAATTCCTGCGGTAAAGGAACCAAGAACAGGTAAAAGCATGGGTGAGAGCTGTGAAGACATGGCAAAGTCATGGAAGATTAAAAGAGTTGATCAGGATCAACTCGCATTTGATAGTCAGCAAAAAGCTGCTAAGGCTTATGATAATAATTTTTATGATGATCTAATTACAGAGTTTAAAGGATTTAAAAAAGATGGAATTCTAAGAGCTGATACAACCTTAGAGAAAATGGCTTCACTAAAGCCTGCCTTCGATAAAAAAAGTGGAGAAGGAACACTAACTGCAGCTAACTCTACCGCTCTATCAGATGGAGCAAGTTGTGTTTTTCTTTGTAGTGAAGAATACGCCAAGGAAAATGGTTATGAGGTTTTAGCCTATTTTAAAATTGGAATTTCAGCAGCTGTTGACTATATAAAAGACGAGGGACTTTTAATGGCTCCGGCTTATGCCGTACCTATGATGCTTGATAAAGCACAAATGGATTTACAAGGATTTGATTTTTATGAAATTCACGAAGCGTTTGCAGCTCAAGTTTTATGTACACTTGAAGCTTGGAAAAGTGAAATTTTTTGTAAAACAAAATTAGGAAAAGATTCAGCCTTAGGTGAAATTGATTTTGAAAAATTAAATATAAATGGTGGATCACTTGCACTAGGACATCCGTTTGCGGCAACAGGCGCTAGAATTGTAGGCGCACTTGCAAAAATGATTAATGAAAAAGGAAGCGGGACTGGGCTTATTTCAATCTGTACAGCCGGTGGAATGGGAGTAACAGCAATTATTGAAAAGTAATTAATCCATATAATCAGGGTCATCTAAGATGGCCCTTGCAAATAAGGCTGTATAAATACTAAATAGAGCCACACCAACAAGCATTAAACCTATTCCAATTACTTTACCAGTGTCTGTTATCGGTACGATATCACCATAGCCAACAGTCGTTGTAGTTGAGAAGCTCCACCAAAGAGAATCCAAATATGTATTCAGCTTAGGGTTAATATCTTTTTCAAGAAAATAAACGACAAGGGCAAAAAGGCCAACGATAAGGTTTCCAAAGATTGAAAGTGTTAGAAATGGTACCCCAGTTATAAGTTTGATTATAATCTTAATAAAGTGAATACTTTTTTGGGCGATACGGTTCATATAGAGATCATAGCGAGTAAGAACCTGTTTTCAAACAAAAAAGGGCGAATTTTTATAATTATTCGCCCCAGTATTTTTATTTTTTCTCTACTAGATTAAAAGTTATCTCTACTTCATGATGAATAAATTTATCACCTAAGCTTGAGTCTTTACCATAAAGCATGTTGTACTTTGTTCTATCAAAAACCATCTTACCAACAAAAGCTTTCCCTACTTTTTTGTAGTCAAACTTTACTGGTTTTGTAATTCCATTAATCGTTAAATCTGCAATTACTTTTTTCCCTGATACGGACTTAATCATAAGTTTTGAAGTTGGATATTTATCTACTGAAAAGAAATCTGAACTTTTCATATGAGAGATAAATTTCTTCGCCCACTCTCCAGAAAGATCTTCAATAGTGAAATTCTTCATATCAACTGTGAAGTTTCCACCAAGAAGGTTTCCATTTTTAGATTTGATATCACCATCAATTAGTTTAATTTTTCCATAATGAGATCCAAGTTTAAAGCCTGCGGCTCCTTTACTTCCCTTCCATCCAAGCGAGCTGTTCTCAATGCTTAAATTTCCTGCAAATGCAGTAGATATCGAAAAAACGGCCAAAGTAATAATTTTAAAAAGCGTATTCATAAATTCCTCCATTTATTAATTTTTATGATCATATCTGCAATATGTATAAAAAAATACTATTTTAATTTGATTAACTATATAAATAATGCTTATAATTATAGTTAATCATGACGTATGATCAATTAGTTACACTTGATGCCATTGTAAAGCACGGAAGCTTCAAAGCTGCTTCGCAGCATTTATTTAAGACTCAACCAAGCTTAAGTATGGCAATCAAAAAACTCGAAGAAGAATTTGGAATCAAAATCTTTAATAGAGATAACTACAGGCCAACTCTCACGGAAGATGGTTTGGCCTTCTATAAAAAATCTCTCCCTGCACTAGAGAAATTTAGCGAGCTACAAGTTCTTGGAAAAGAACTTGGCCACGGCATTGAAAGCGAAATCAATATTAGTATTGATGCCATTTGCCCTCTTGGGGAAATTAGTAATATCTTCAAAGATTTTATGAAGCCACATATTACTACAGCATTAAATTTAAATGTTGATATCTTAGACGAGCTTCATCACAAATTAATTAATGCACAAATTGACTTTGCCATTGGTGGATATCTTCAAGAGCATGAAGATCTCGAACATATTCCAATTCTAGAAACAAAAATGATTCCAGTTATTTCAAGTGAATTTTATCTCAATACTGATGCCACTTATGATGATCTAAAAGAATTTCCTCAAATCATTGTTAAAAGCTCGCCCAATGCGACTAAAAGAAAAATTCTTGGTGCAGCCAAAGATATGAAGCAATGGTTTACAACAGATATGGGAATAAAAGAAAGGCTAATTACTAATGGCCTAGGATGGGGAAGACTCCCTTATCATCAAATAAAACATCTACTTGAAAATGGATCTCTTAAAGAGATAAAAGAATTTTCAGATATCAGTCCCATTAGTGTTGAAATAAGTTTAATAAGAAATAAAAAAAGAATATTAGGTCCAAATACGAAAAAGCTCTGGGAGCATCTGGCTCTAATTAGTCTACAGGATAAAGAGTAACAAGACCCTTAAACTCGTCATCATCATAATACTTTCCATGAAAGATATCTTCTCCTTCAATATATCTTAAATGCATAAACGAATTCGGACTCGTCTCGACAAGGTAAGTTCCCTTTGGTGCTTTACGAATTTGTCTTGCTCCACCACTGCCTCTATTATGGCTATAGGTGTCTCCGCTATGGCTTAACTTTGACTCATAAGTTCCATCAATTTTCCCATCTCTTTCAAAAAAGTTAATATTTAACTCAATATCATCTAACCTATTTTTATGCTTCCCTTTTGTAATTAACAAACTACCTTTGAAAACACCGTTAAATTTTTTAATTTTTTCTAAGTCCTCAAATGAGTTTGATTTTTTAAATAATTTATAAGGAGATTTTATTTTAAAAGGCATATTCTTTTGAACACTCATAAATTGTGCATCAACAGCGATGAGCTTTGCAAAAATATACTCATCCATAATTACAACTTCAGGCTTCTTTTTAATTTGATTATTTGATTTGAAAGTTAAATCTTCAATTTTAACTTTTTCTTTTTTGCCTTCAACAAAGTAACTCTTAACTTCTGGCTTCATTCTCATTTGAACATTTGCAAGAAATAGTAAAATAACCTTTCCCAATATCTCATCTGCTTTTTCATATTTTTTCTTAGCATCTTTTAGTTTGGTATATTCTAAGATTTCATTTTGACTTAAATTAAAAAAGGCATTTGATATTGAATCTAGTTTTTGAGCATCAGCCGACTGGATTGCGAGTGTTTCTTTTTGAATTACAACTTCGTGTTTAGAGAAATAATACTTGCCGATAATAATACCAATAATAAAGATAGAAAGTGCCGCTGAGATTTTTTTAATCATTTTCATTTCTCCAAATAAAAAAAGCCAGTAAATATATTACTGGCTTTAAAACAAAAACAAAACTCTCACGAAGCAATGAACTCTCACTCTCAATTGCTCTTCGAAATGGAATCTACATCCAATACTGATAAAAAACACTAGCTGTTGTAATAATTTTATGAACACTGTGTTTCAAAATCATTTTTCCGAATAAATACAACAACTTAGATTCCAAACATGACTGTACTAGGTAATATATAACATGCTGAAAATAGGTAGAAGCTCTAGTAAACTGAAACAATGAAATTTCTTATTTTAACTCAATTATTTACTTCTTTAACAACTGCAGCAAGTGCGGAGCTAAAGTTTGATAAAATTTATTTCAACAGAGATGAAATCGAACTCAGTGCTCTAACTAAAAAAGGCGATGACCTTCTTTTCGTTGGTGATAAGCTTTCAAATAGAGCAATTTACAAAGTGACCTTTGAGAAAAACCGCTTCTATTATACGAACTACTTAGACCTATCAAAGCTTACCGGACACACGCCCTACTTTGCTAAAGCACTCCTTTTGGAACACGCAGGAAAGATTGTTAAGAATCCTTTTGATTTAGAAGGTGTTACTTACTGTGGAGATACTTTCTACCTTATAAATGAGCAAGTTAGACATGTCTTAAAAATAAAAGATTCAACTCTAACGAATATGAAAGTTCCTTTTGAGAAAACATTTAAAGAAGTTGGTTTTCCACTTCATAAAGTTTCAAGAAATGCTGGATTTGAAGGAATCGCAGCAGACTGTAAAAATAGTAAGCTCTATATTGCTCAAGAGAGAAGCCCAAGAGGTATTATAAAAGTCGATATCAAGTCTGGAAAAGTTGAGGATCACTTTTTATTCTCAAACAAAGAAACTAAGTATGGCTCTATGGACTATGCCGACCTTCACTATGAAAATGGCTTCCTATATTTACTAGAGAGAAATGAACACCTAATAACAAAGTATGATCTTCAAAAGAAAAAAATTGTTACTAGTGTAAGCTTTAATAAATTAGATAATATAAAATTAAGAGAACTCTATGACAGTGGAGAGATATTTGGTTTAGCCGAAGGCCTTACAATGTCAAAGGAACGTATTTTTATTGGTGTAGATAATAATATGGCACCTCTTTCTAAGAAGTCACAGAAGAAATATAATTTGAAAGGAAATTTTTCAAGTATTATTATTTATAAAAGACCTAAAGGCTTTTAGATTCGATTAAGTTGATAAATCAAATTTAGCAAATCTTTTATTAGCAATTTCTTTTGCTCTGAGACGAATACTTTCTAATGAGACTGATTTATCTTTTGCTCCTATAACAATTTCTTTGGATATATATTTTCCTTTCCAAGTATTAAAAAGTCGTATTTTAGAGAACGCTTTTTTATCATCGGTAAACCCAAATTCCTCAAAGGCAACATACTGCCCCTTAGGTGAAGCCCCTATTGGTGCCACTTTGATAATTGATTTCCCCTGAGCCTTTATTGATATAAAAGCTATTAAAAAGCATAAAATAATATTTTTCATCCAATTCTCCCTACCCTTATATGAGCAACATAGATGCCAACTCAGACCAGATAACTGACTGAAATCACTTGGTATTTAATGCTTATATTTTATCGAAATGACTGTTTTTTTTACGCTCTATGCTTTACTATTTATTCGTAAATAATTTTTTTAAGGAACAAAAATGACTCCCGAGCAGTACGAAGAACTAATTATTAAGGTCCCAGATTTTCCAAAACCAGGAGTTATATTCAAAGATTTCTCGCCACTTCTAAAGCAAAAGCTTCCTGAAGTAATTGAAGATATGAGTAAATTAATTGATTGGTCAAAGGTAGATCTTGTTCTAGGTATTGAGTCTAGAGGATTTATTCTAGGAAGTGCACTAGCTCTTAAAAATAATAAAGGCTTTCTTCCTGTTAGAAAAAAGGGAAAGCTTCCTCCTCCGGTAATAAGTGTTAACTACGACTTAGAATATGGATCAGATACTTTAGAGATGGCCGTAAACGATGAGAAACTGAATGTCGTTATCGTTGATGATGTTATAGCAACAGGTGGAACACTGAGAGCAACTCTCCAATTGTGTAAAAAAAATAACTTTAACGTTCAAGCTGTAAGCGCACTTATTAATTTGAAATTTTTAAATGACCTTCATGAAGGCGATACTAATATTCAAAGCGTTTTAAACTACGAATAGACTAAAGCGCTCAACAATAGAGAAAACTGCCTAGTACTATAAGAAATCTCATATCGCGATACAATATATACATGAGAATTTTTCTATTTTTATTCATACTTTCAAATGTTTACGCACTAGATATTAATGACAAAATTAATAACGTAAGCGTAATAAAACATTATAAGAAAAACTTCCTTGTCCTCAATCGAGGCCTTGAAGATGGAATCGATAAATTTGATCATATAAAACTTACGAATAAAAATGGATATATCGCAAGAGCAATCTGCGTTAGATCATCTATGGTTTTATCATACTGGAAAGTTTATAGAGTCGTTCACCCAGAACTTTTATCTTATGACTCAAATTATAGAATAAATTCAATGAGACAAAGTGAACTCCCTCCAAGAATCAAACTCTTTATGAGTAAGCTTGATAAGGATGCATTTGCAGACAAGCAAATTACTGAAAAAGAATTAAACCGAGAGGTAGAGCTTCAACAAGAAAGAATTGCAAACTTTGACCTTATAAATGACATGAACAAAGCCAAAGTCTATAAAGTTGAAGATACTGAAGCTCAAAAATTTTCTAAAAGAAATTTTAACTCATCTGTTTTATCAAAGGACTTAAGTTCAACAAAGCTTAGGCTATTTGCTTCTCCAATACGTTTTCAATCAGAAGATGATGAAAAATCTTCAAACTACGGGTTTAATCTCTACAACACGGGTTCGAAGTATCAATTCAAATTAGACTATAATAAAATTGATGAAAAAGCCGTTAACAATATAACGAAAGAAGAAGTGACAACTGAACAAACGCTTGCAGAGGGTGAGTTCAGAATCAATAGAATTTCAGAAAACTTCTCCTACTTTGGTTATATGAAATACAATCAACGAAAAGAAGGCGATATTTATTTTCCTAAAAGCCATACTCAGATTGGTGTCCTAGGTTTTATTTATCACTTTTATTCTGAAAAAGATGATACTCAATTCGACATTGGTTATATTACTCTTACTGATAACTTAGAGTCTGATGTTACCAAACCAAAATCTGACTCTATAAAAGAAGACAATGTAAGACATGCTCTGAGAGTTCAACTCGCTACTAGCTTAAGTGATAATTGGAAGTTTAAGTCTACGCTTTGGTATAAGCCTCTTATTGATATGGATAAACTTGAGATGGACTGGAGTGATAATAAAACAAACCTTCAAGCGACACTGAGTTATAATATGACAGAGCGTTTTTATATTTCGTATCACTATGATTACTTAGATGATATTAGACGAAAAAGAGATTTTGATAGAGATTCTACGATAACGACAAATACGTTTAATATGAATTATCTTATTTCTTTATAAGGGCCAGATACTCTTTATTGCCACTTTTATTTCCCTTAATAGGTGAATCAATAATTTTCTCAACATTGAAATTATTCTCTTTAAACCAAGAAAGTACTTCATCCAATATAACAGGTTGAAGCTCGTCTGACACAAGTCCTTGTTTCCCCAATCGACTAGCCCCTGCTTCAAATTGAGGCTTTATTAGAACGACGGAACTTGCGCCCTCTTTAAGAAGATTGTGAATATTTTTATAAACTAGTTTAATTGAAATAAATGAAAGATCTACGACACATAAGTCCACAAGCTCTGGGAGCTCTAGAGGAAACTTAATATTTGTTCCTTCAAGATTAACTACTCGTTCATCATTTTTGATAATATCTGATAACTGATCATGTCCCACATCAATAGCGTAAACTTTTTTTGAACCATTCTCTAAACAGACTTGTGTAAAGCCACCAGTACTTGCACCAACGTCTGCAACAATTAAGTCACCTAGATTCAATTCAAATTCACTCATCGCTTTTTCAAGTTTATAAGCACCTCGAGAGACATAAATATTCATCTCTTTAATTTCAAATTTATCATCGGAGTTTACTTTGAGTCCGGCTTTTTTTACTTGAGTATCATTATGATATACACAACCTTGCTCTATAAGCATCTTTGCTTGCGATCGTGTCTTTAATATTCCTAGTTCAACAAGAACTTTGTCTATTCTATCCATGAAGGGTGTATGTTCCTTCAAAAACGGCTTTCACAGGACCTTGAAAAAAAAGCTCTTTATAATTATCATCTACAATTGCTTTGAGATTTCCGCCTTTGGCTTCAATTTCAATTTCGCCACTCCATCCAAGTTTTTTTGCACAAGTTACAGCTGTGGCCATTACTCCAGTTCCACAACAAAGAGTCTCATCTTCAACTCCACGCTCATAAACTCGAAGCTTAACTTTTTGTTTTTTCTCATCCACAACTTCGAAAAAATCTACATTTGTTCCATTTTTAAATCGGCTATCATGACGTATTGCAGATCCAAGGTTACAGATATTTATATCATCGACGTCATTTACTTGAAGAACTGTATGAGGAACCCCTGTGTTTAAGAAAAGAGCTGCTTTTGTAGATAGATCCGAGACATCTATTGCATCAACATCGTACAGTTCAGTCATTTTTATTTTGATCTGATCACCAACAATATGGCCTTCATATACCCCATTCATCGTATCAAAAACAAAGTGAGTATCTGATTTTAGTTTTAAGATATTAAAGGCGTAGTGGACAATAGATCTAGATGCGTTCCCGCACATTTCAGCTTCTGAGCCATCTGCATTCATAATTCGTATAGCAAAGTCATTATTTTGTTTAGAGCTATTAAGATAAACTAATCCATCAGCGCCAATTCCTACCTTTCGAGAGCACATTGAAATAATATCTTCTTTCTTTAGATCGAATGACTCATTGCGATTATCGAGGATAATAAAATCATTTCCCGACCCAGAGTACTTTATAAAAGGGATTTGCATCATTGACTCCATGCTTAATTTATCTAAGTAATATCACAGATTTAATGATTCCCAAATCACTTATTTTTTCTTATACTCTTAAGCCTAACTACAGGGAGCATTAGCTCAGTTGGTTAGAGCCCCCGGCTCATAACCGGGTGGTCGCAAGTTCAAGTCTTGCATGCTCCACCATATGTCAAGCTACTCGAACAATTGTCCGGGTACAAAAAAAAGCGGCCAGCAATATTGCTGGCCTCTTTTTTTATGTGGTCTTCACCTACAAAGTAATGAATCTTTAAATCCTTCTCTCCAAGTTCTATTTTATGCACTAATGTCTTTATTAGTTTTGTCTGATCATCTGTACTTAGATGATTTTTAAACGCTTTTCCAAAAACTTCCAAGAATTCTTTCCAATTTTCAGTTTTAGCTGGTTCCTCCATTAATCCCTTAAGTTCTCTTCTCCTTTGTTCTAAATCTTTATTGATCTCATCCTTTTGTTTTTCAAGCTGTGCCATCTTTGAATACAAAGGCTTTGCAGATATCTCTCTAGGAAGCTCTGTAATCCTCTCTGTCAGTGCTTCAAGCTTTCTATCAATATTGATCTTTCTATTTTGAAATCTTTTGATATCCGCCTTAACAGGATCTTTTTTATCAATCTGATTTGCTCTTTTTAAAAGCTTCATAGCTCTCTTTTCATCTGTTAATAATGTCGTGATTTTTTCAATCACTAGTTCATGAACTTTCTCAGCTGAAAATCTAGTTGGACTTGAGCAGTTATGCATCTCCTTTGTTTTACAATAATCTCTTCTGTATCTCCATCCATGCTCATAGTATCCAACCTTTCTCTTGGCCCCATGAGCTGACTTACCGCAGAGTCTGTCACCACACTCACCGCAGTGAACGAGTCCAGTTAAAATATAAGGATATCTTCTAGCACTTGCTTTTTTCTTAACTGAACAGTTGGCCTTAAGTTTCTTTTGAACTTTGTTAAAGAGAGATTTGGTGATAATTCCTTTCCAGACTGCTTTTACCTCATGAACTTCGCCGTACTCTTTGTACTCTCTGACTCCACATAAAATTTTATTTGTAAGAATTCTATAAAGATTTTCTACTCCAAAATGCTTTAATGTTGCTTTGCCTCCTTTTATCTTCCCACTAAGTTTATAGTTTTCATCGTTCAGTCTTTTAGCCGTTGCAGCTAAAGTTTCTTCAATTAAAAAGTACTCATAACATTTTTTAATTGTTGGAGATTCTTCTTCATCAATTTCTAAAAATCCAGGCTTTCCAGAAATTATTCTATACCCTGGGGGCGTAGGCCCTCCATTTGATAGCCCACGCTTTGCTCTAGCTAAAAAGTTTGCAGATACTCTCTCGGATACCTGTCGTCTTTCAAATTGACTTAAATTTGCAAGAGTAAACATAACCATTTCACCGGCGGCGGTTGTTGTATCAAAGTTCTCTCTTAAGGATAAAAACATACAACCAACTTCTTTCATCATGTCCCAAATCTTTGCAAAGTCTTGAATATTTCTAGAGATTCTAGACAGCTCACTGGCCATCACTAAATTAATCTTTCCTGCTTTTATATCGCGAAGCATTCTTTGAAGCTCTGGACGATTAGTGTCTTTTCCAGACTTAGCTTCATCCGTATACACGTTAACAATTTCACCAAAGTTTTCATCGTAGTTTTTAAGTTTGACCATCTGTTCCAATCGGTCTCTTTGATTTTTAATTGACCCCTCTGGATTATCGGCTTGCTCCTGTGTTGATACTCTAATGTAAAACCCAATCTTATAATTTTTACTTTTCATAGTCCTCCAGCTTCATTGAACTTTTGATTCATCTTAAATAAAATCCCTGCTAACTCGTGCATAAGACTTTCTTTATCTTCAGCTATAATCTCCTTTGGATAAAGAGATATTCTTTTTGGCGACCACTTTATTCGTTTTCCCGAATTTCTTTTATTTTTATCAATGTATTTTTCTTTCTCTATTCTTTTTTTATTTTCTATAACTAACTCCTAATTTTTTATTATTATCCTATCCTTCCTACAACTCCCACACCTCAACATCACCAACCACCTACACACCATACCTACCTTACACCCCACCTTCCTCTCATTCCTTTTTCCCATCCACACCACCTCGGCTTGCTGACCACTTAATCTCGTAGGGAGTGAGTGGTCAGCAAAAATGTCCGTGGTGGTGTGGATGGGAATTTTACAAATGAATGAGAGTTTCTAGGGGGTTACAAGACTTTATTAATATTTAAAGTCAAAGTTTGCATCAATGTCTTAGTTTGAGGTGATGTTTGAGTTTCTAGCAGCTTTTAATGAATATCTTTCTTAGAATTAAATCAGCGACTATCGCGATTATAAAGCACCAGTAAATAGATATTTCATTTACTCCTAAGTGATTATCAATAACCCAGTCCACATCAGAAGGAATACTTAGATCAACATTTTTAAACATCCAGTCTGTATATTGTACTGCCTTTTGCCAACGAATGTATGTATAAGCTGTTAGTAAACTTGTAACACCGAAGAGACAATAAAATGCTCTAAGGGTTATGTTTCGAATCATATACTTTGTTTTAAAGTTCACACTGCACCTCGCTTTGTTGTTCTAAAAGAAAATCTTTTAAGTCCATGAATTCAAACTTACCTGTATCGTCTTCAATATTAAACTGACGGCCATAACCAGATATAATGCCACCAATCTTTTTATGAATTGATTCATCTTTTGTAATGTAGAGAACCTTTTCAAATAAATTACTCGTACTATAGTTTGAAACAATTTCTCTATAGCGCAGATTTGATTTAGCTGTTAACTCTAATTCAATTGCCCACCTTTCATTATTAGATGACTCAAAAACAATCGCATCAGGTACTTGCTCATAATTAATACCTGATGTGTTCATAATTTTTGTATTGGCAACATGGCAATTATACTTCCTCTTAAGACGCCTAATTACATCTGTTAAAAGTAAATCATGGGAAAGGCAACTTAGATTAATAGGTGCGGGGACAATTCTTTGAATTTCCCTGTGCCAATATTCTTTAAGTTTTAGTAGTCCTATTTTTGATAGTGAGTAGATGACTCCAACATCTTTTTGTATCAAGTTATTTGCCTTGATATTCACATTTATAGTCTCTAAAAGGTTTGCTTTTATTAACTTTGATAGACGATTATATACCGTTGAGGTCGCACAGTTCTTAAAATGCTCACATCTTATTTGCTCAAAGCTTAAAAACACATTACTGTAAAGGTCATGCATCATTTGAATGTCTCGATTTGTTAGTTTTATTCTAATCAATAGTTAACTCCTTTGAATCAATTGGTTTAAATTTAATCCTCTCTGTGACTGTTCCGTTTCTTGTTGGAAGATGTAAAACTCCATTGCCCTCGTATAATTCTTTTAATACGTTGGGATGAACTTTATATTCTTCAACTTCACGCATTGATCCTTTTCCGGTTTCTTCTTTTTTCCTGAACCATCCCGATTCTTGAACCTGCTCAGTCATTTTTTCTATTGTCTTAGTTCCAAAGTGGCGAGCATAGAAGTCTGCTGTTTCTGGATCGTTAAGACCTAATACACATTTCACATTGGTATTAGTATTAATTCCTCTAGCAAAACTATCACTGACCTTAGTTAAGTCACTAATGGACTGATGGCATAGGTGCAGTCCAACTTTAGCTGATCTAGCTTTATTTAGAACACTGATAAATTCATCATAGGCAAACTCAGAGAACTCATCTAAGAAAACAGATAGAAACTCTTTGTTAGCTAAATCTTCTCTTTTGCTTACGCACCAAGAAAGCTCTTGCAGAATCATTTTTCCAAGTTGATGACCCAGTTTTTGATACTTAAGAGTCGGTATTGAAAAGATTAGACACTTAACCCCATACTCGCTAGACATAAGATCAACAAGGCTGCTTGAACTGCTATTAACTAAACTTGATACCTCTCCAATAGCAAAGGGAGATAATTGGCTTGTAAGACCGGATAACTTACTCTTTCGATCCTTTAGAGGCTCTCTGAGATGATTCTTTAACTGAACCTTTAAAGAGTCACCTTCATCTAACTCTTCAAGTAACTTTGACAAAACTTTATCATTAGTTAGAAGCTCATGAATAAGCTTAAAGCTGACAATTTGATTTGATCTTTGAATAAGCTGGATCAGATATCCACAGATATCGTATTGAACACTTTTGTAATAAGGATCAAGAAACTCAAAGCTAGAAAAAATCCTATCCGTTATTTGTTGTGGACTCCCATGCATCAAAGGATTTATTTTTATTGAGTTCTCAGTATCTCCAAGATCAAAGTGAAGCTTTTCACACTCAATATCTCCCTTATTGATTATTGAAAAAATTTGATTCGGTAGATCACTTGAACCTTTTCCGTCAATAATAATTGATGAATGACCTCTCTTTAAATCTCTAATAGTCCAAGGAACCACAACACTGTGTGACTTTCCACTTCCAGTTGTTCCAATTACCTGCACATGACTTGAGCGCTCCTTATCGCTTAAGTAAAGATTAATATTGTCTTTTGTTTTACCGACTTCAATATTATTAAAATTCTTACTCCATAGTGGATATAAAAGATTGGCCCTACTAGTCATTGAATTTGTTTTTTTCTTAAAAAGATAACCTAGATAAAAAAGTACCACTAGAGCAATACCATAAAGAGATAAGTATAATTCTTCATAATAATCAAAGTAAAAGGCTTCAATCTTTTGTGCATTTTTATTCCACCATAAGAATCCTAGCACACCAACTAATAGGGCAACTGCTGTCCATGGATCAATTTGGTTCGTATCCTGTGTCTTTGAATCTGTTTTATTGTACAAAAGCTTCTCCTTGTTTTTTGTTATTAATCCATGAGTTAATTTCAATTGCTGATATTTTAAAAGAGCTTCGATTATATTCTCGAACTAGAAAGTCTGACCTAAAATCAAATACATAATTATGAGAAAATTCTCTATCTCCATCTGTGAAAGTATAAAGAATGTTTAAGGCCAACAACCAAGGGCCTGTTCCGGGATATCCCCAGTTCATCTCTTCAAGATCACCTATATAGCTATCAATATTGGTATTAAACCTTAGATCATCAATATCTCTATTGCAGATCACATCTTTGTCGTTCTCTGCAATGAGAAGCTTTCTAATAGTTGGGTACTGTCGGTAATAACTGTTCTTACATGCTGAATAGTCAGCATAATCTAGCTCTACAGGTTGTTCGAATAATGATGAAAATAACTTTTTGAGCATAAGCTCTCCTTAATGTTTAGATAGTCTTCGACATTGAAGACTACAGGGTTCAAAGAGGGCTTAGTTTGAATTCGTTTTTAAATTGATTGTTTGTCTTGGCGTGCACCTTTGTAAAAGTAAAGAGACTCCTTTGTTAAAGTTAAAATGCAAAAGTGTGATTTCGAATTTGAATTTTTGATACACCTCTTAAAAAAATGTTGCATTTTTTTTTAGAGAGTGCTAAATTGAATGTGTCTAAAGAAATAATTCAATCAAATTCATAAAACAAAAATCTAAACTAAGTCCTACATATATAGAAACCTTTACAGGGTATCTATTTCTATAAGTATTTGATTTTACTGAACCTAAAAAAATAAAAATTAAATTAACAAAACCTTACAGCCGATAAGCCTTTATAAATACTAAAGGTTATTCGTTTTGAAAGTTAAAAAACAAAAAGCAACTCCATGTCTAAAGAAGGGAATAGATAATGAATTATCATCTTCTCGCTGCGAACTTGAGTCTATTTGTAAAGCTAGAGGAGATTACCTTAATTCTGACTCTGAACTCTATACTTTGTGTCTAAAAGCAGAAGAGCACCTTACAGAAAATAACTTAATACGCTATGAGCTTAGAGAAATGTCAGGACTTGAAGTTCTTTTTGAAGGCATTGAAAGAATTTATAATCTTAATGCTGAAGTATTTAACTATGACCATTTTGAAGGTATTGGACCTAATGACTTCGCCCAGATGACTTTAAGCCTTGAAAGTAATGGAGATCTTAAGCAAGATCTTCTTTTAAAAAGTGAAGATGTTTTGGCCAGGAATGAAAAAGTCATTTTGGTAGAATCCTTTAAGGGAAGTGATTCTGAACCTAATATTCTTAACCATCTTCCCGAATCGCTTGGCTTCACTCAAAGTTTTGCTCATGACTTACTAGCTTCTTCCCCTGAGAACTTATTTGATTCGCACTTACAAAAGCTTTATCAAGAAGGACAGTTTGAGCCACTATTTATTGAAATCAAAGGAGAGACGAAATCAGATAGAATTAAACGTGAACTCAAAGACGATGACTTTCACTGTGTTGCAACTCTTTTACTTAAAGGCATTGAAGACATAAAGGATATTAAAAGATTTTGGCCACGATACACAAAATCTAGATATGATAAAAACAAAAATAAAGTTTATGCACTTGTTAATAGAGAGATGCCAGTTTCTTTTAAGAAGTTTAATAAAATTTGGAATTTATTAACCAATGCACAAAGTGATGCACTCGTACTAGAACATTTCCACGGTGAGCTTGAGAAGCCCACTCAGGAGCAAAATGCTCTAAAGCTAGGAATTAGTATTGCTTCTTATCAAGATCGCCTTGAATTGGCTTTTAACAAGCTCTCAAAGCTCTATCCAGAGTACAAGAGGAAAAGGCGAAGAAAGCCTAGAACTCCTAAACCAAAGGTCGATAAAGAAAATAGAAGAGTTTCTCCTACGCAGATGGCTGAAATTAGACAATGGGCCAGAAAAAATATGGACGATTATTTTAATAGCCATAAAAATCTTGTCCAAGATTGGGTCATTGTTGAAACAGAAGAAGATAAGAAAATTGAAGACAAGGACTCATAAAGGCTGTGTTAAAATACAGAGAATTGAGTCTAAAAAATAAAATGCCCATCCAAAAGGATAGGCATTAATTCTATGTTTTAAAATTCTTTAGTTACTCGTGATACTAGTCTTTTATAATTATCTACGTACCTGACGTTGCCTAACCTCTGGTTCGCCATAGTAAACAATATCAGTCAAAAACTTTCCAAATCTTTCATAACGCTTACTATTTCTAAATGAAAGGTGAGCTGAGTCCTCATTATTTAATCGTTCTAAATTTCTTATTATCGTTTTTGCAATCATTTTTTTTCTTGGTGCATTTTTAATGTCAGAATAAGAAATTGTGGTATCCATATCAACTTCATCAGCATATCCATTACGGTACTTCATTTTTGAACAATTAGAGTCAAGGCAAGTAATCTCATCCCAATGAGCAAATCCTTTGGCAGTTAAGGTCAATGTTTTTCCTTGCATTTGTGCAAAGCTTGAGAGGCTCCCTAAAGCTAAAAATCCAACTAATAATTTCTTCATAAACTCTCCTGAGCTTCTGCTCGATAAACTAATGGTTTTCATAAACCGTTTGTATATATTTTCCTAACGATAATGATCTTATCATAATAAATGACGCGCTTTAGCATTTTTGTTTTTGGTATGTAAAAAATATCTGATTTTCAAATTTTGAGTCTAGTAGAGCTCGAATCAGCTGCTAGAGGGGCACATGAAAGAAATATTGTCCTTAGTTTACTATTCGATTACTCTGGATTGTTTCTTTTATGACTGGAAAAGCATCTATAAATATTTCTTCGGCGATTTGAAGTAAGTCTTTGGCCTTTAAGCCATCCATTTCATTTACAGAGTCATAGCTCTCAAGGAGTTTGGACATTTCTTCATCAATACTTTCTAGTGCATCAATTGCATCATGAAATGCAGAGAATTCTTTAGAGATATCGTATGAGTCTGATTCAGCTAGACCTGATAAAAAGTTACCAATCTCGGCTTCTCTTATTGTTAAGGCGTGAAATAGTTCTTCATGATTAACCTTATCAGGTACAGAGCAAAGAGCTGGTACACCATCAAAGCCTGCGATTACATTCCACAAAGACATAAATTGCTCTAAAAAGTGGGTATATTGATTTTCATTCTGAAATTGAATGTCAAAACCTGTATCTTCAAGAAGAAGTTCAGATAGAGCGAATGAAACCGGAACATCTTCTAAGCCAGTTATAATTCCCAGTATGTAAAACTTGATTTCCCATACAGTGAGTGTAATTTCACTTTCTATTAAAAATTTATCAAATTCTTTGTCGCCGAGATAATTATTTAAGCTTAGCATCGCTTCCTCTTTATATATTTAGAATTCACAAGTCATTTATAAAGGCACAATACTAATTGGTATTCTTGAATCTTTTGTATTTTAAGCCTGAAGAAGTATATCGCTCTCAGAAATAGAAGTATCAATAAGTTGATCGACATGCACTTCAAATCGAGAAGACCAAGTCAGATTAAAACCATGAGTAGTGATCCCAACTTTTTCCCACTCTACTTGGTTCTTAGGGAAGCACTTAACAGCAGAATATTCTTTTAGATCTGAAATATAAACTTTCCCATTGGTTGCTTGAATTTCAACTTGAGGCATAGTTAACGCTTTAACAGATTGTATTACGATATTGGATTTATCCATGGTAAATCTTCTCCTTTAATAGCAAAAGCCCAAGCATTCTCAAGCTCACTTTTTCTTTCTTGAACAAACTCTTGAATAAGTTTGTCACCTCTTCTACCTATTGTACCAGCTAGAATATTTCCGTCAAAGTCTACTACGACTTGATTTCCAGCGAATATAGCATGAATATGGGGTTTCTTATGTCTTTTATTATCAAACCAGTACATATATACAGCAATTCCAAAAATTTCAGATATTCTAGGCATTTACACTTCCTTTAAGTTGATTATATTTGAGAAATGGCTCTTCGTCTAGAATTCTAGCTTTTTTACAATCTCTCTTTTGTTGTTATTTTTTTCAATTATAAGAAAGTCAAACAGTAGGGGGAATGATTTAGTTCCAAGGGAATTAGGCAACAGGCTGCTTCCTAATTTATCCTCTTCACAATAATAAAAATCGTTGAGAAGTTTTGTTACTCTGCTTGCTGTTAATTACAATAGACCAAGTGCGATTTTTATACAGCAATTATTTTTTTAAGTGAGAGAAAATTTTTAAAGACTCTATGACAACAATGGCACAGTAGAGCGTCTCTTTGATCATTCAACAACTCTATAGTTTTCCAATGATAGCATTAGAGCCAAAAAAGCTGGTTTAAGGAAAAAATTAATAAAACCCAGTTCTTACATTGTAGATCTGGGCCACGTTTTAGTGATGCCAAATACGGCAACCGTGTGGAATGGTTTCGCTGATGAGTTATTACTTATTCTGAGTTAAGAAGCCGTTAACCACTTTGTTACTAACTTTTTCTCTGAATTAGCACAGTCCTTAAGGTATAAATTAATTAAAGTTTGATAAGAAATATCGTTTTCCTCAGCCAAGGCTTTAAAGTATTCGACCACAGGTTCATCGAGCCTGATTGTAATTTGCTTTTTTAATTTTTTAGCATAAGGATTTTTACGGCCTTTCATTTTTGAAAAATCATATTCTTTTTTCATTTTAAACCACCTTTTGAAAAGTTATTAGCTTCTTTTTTACTTAATTTTCTAGCCGAAATAATTCGTATAATATTTCCTTCGCATCTTTCACAAAAGCAAGATAGAAGCAGTTTTCCTTGAGAGCTAAAGCCAACAATTATAAATCGTTCTTCTTTAGTTGAATGGTCAGGATCATCAAAGATAAGAGCCTGCTCACTATAAAAGAGAGTTTTCGCTTCATCGAAAGATACAGAGTGCTTTTTTATATTGGCTTTATTCTTTTTCTCATCCCATTCAAATTTCATTTACACAGCATAGCACAATTACATCGTAATTACAATGTAGTTTTGAAAGAATGTAAAGAGGTAAGTATCTAAAAGAATGCAAGATACGACTACCGACTGAAATTCTTTTGGGATTGTTATTATTACTTATAAAATGGAAAAGGCTTAGATTTTATTCGTAGCCTTGATAATTGATACTTATTTTTATTCATTTATATAATAGGTCCAAACGGCTTGCTCAATTTGATTTTTTAGCAAACGATCAATTTTCATTCAACCAATCAAAGACTTTATTGAGCTTAACAGCTCTGTCTTTAATTGTAGGCTTTCTTGTATTAATAGCATTATTTCTAATTCTATTTTTTTCTACCTCGTCTAAGTAATAAATTTCAAAGAGCCTTTTCTGGTAGTCTGGTCTTTCCATATCAATTAGGAAACCATTCTCTCCATCAATTAACTGTTCTTCATGACCAGAGTTATTTTTATGTGCAACACATAAGCAACCAAGTGACATTGCTTCTTGTAAAGCGAGACCATAAGGCTCATAGATAGCAGGAAAAATAACGACTTCAGAAGATTGAAGTTCCTTTACTAAGTTTGAATTGTCATCTGACCACTTTAAAAAACTTATATTATTTTTGCTTAATTTTCCAAATGACTCCTCTAAGAATGCTGACTTAGAGCATCCTCTAATTGTAAGCGAAAGAGGAGCCCAACTATCAAACAGAACTAAGTGGTATCCTTTTACAGGATGCCAACGACTAAAAATGTAAAATGGATAATCTTTTTGTAAGTATTTAGTCTTTTTCTTAGTAATTTCTGAAGTCACTGGAACAATGAACTTCTTTTTGTCTGCACAAGCCTTAGCGTAATAAGTCAGTAAGTAATTTTCAGTATTGCTAGAGTTACAAATATAAGCAGAGCTCTTCTTTAGCCAGGAAAATTCATGCCGGCAATAAATGGCCTTGTCTAGCCGGATGACATTACTCATAGGAAATTTAGTCAGTTCGTCTAATCGAAGATATTTCTTATTTTTTTCTAATTCATGATGTAGAGGTAATGACAATGAATGAATGTCATAAACTATTTTTACACCGTAAAGATTAAAGTATGGCAAAGTAAAATTATCTCCCACAACCCAAGTAATCTCCCTATAAGAAGACAGTACTTCGGCAACCTTTGAGGCTATCTCTTTAATCCCCTTTTTATTGTAGCTTTCTCTAGAATTCTTCCACTCAATCCAATGGAGATGAGGCTTATCCAGTTCAGGCTTTTGAGATGAAAATAAAATACTAATGACCTGAGGATGATTGATGTGTATCAAGGTTGTCTCTGTAACTCTTTTCATTCCACCGTTATTCGAAAAAGTTGCAAATACAATCATTTTACCTTCCTCAGGGATTAGTTATTTTCCAGTTTTCAAATGATTGATCCCAACTAAGCTCTTTACTCCATAAAGCAGCCTCTACTTTTCGTAGCATTTTTAGCCTATACAGGCTTAAATCGTCCTCCTGCTGGCTAAATGTTACTTTATCTAAGTGAGTCCAAAGGTCATAATGACTCCCTGTGCAATAGTATTCTCCACAAAGAGATATCACTTCACCTATATTATTAATACAATCTACTTTTAGCTCTCCTGTTAAAGACATATATTTTCCAAATGAAGTATACTGCAACAAAGCTTTCCACTTTTCTAACTTTCCAGGAAAGTAATCTTCAATGAATCTAAGGGTTAAATCTTCATATTCGAAATCTTCATTAAAAATAGCTTTAAAAGATTTAGACGTCATCTCGCTTATCAATAGTAAATCATGAATCCATGAGCCATAAAAGAAAATCTCATTGTTTCGGAGCGCCTTATCACTTACAAGCTTTATTTTAGGTCCATAAGAATGAGTGTCTTTTTTTAATCCAACCGAAATATAAAAAGGGATTGCTTTTGAGTCTTTAGTGTAATCAATAGATTCAGTATCAATAAATCTCCCATCGATTGTTAAGTTCTCTTGTGTAACAGAGCGATGAAAAACTCCTACACTTGCTGCATGTACATAATTTTCTACAATTTTGGCAAAAATATTATGAGCCCCTTCTGTTTTAAAGATGCTAAAAAGATGTTTGCGAACAAACTTTTTTTCATCATGAGATATAAAGTGGTCTACGATCTGAGATAAACGAAAAGTATTATTTTTACGTAAAGACAGCACAAGTGGAGTATTTTTTAGTTGCTCTTTTGCATACCTGAAAACAGCATCAGTTTTCATACAGCCAAGCTTTGTTCTTTTTTCGATAGCATGATCGCTTAATATCACCGCTAAACCATCTCGACAAACCATTCCGCCCCAACTGTGATAGTAGTCTTCGTCGTGGGCTAAAGAATTTTTACCTATACCTTTAAGTTGATAATTAACACCAAGAACATGTCTCGATGATCCCATACCAATATGTTGAGGAATTAAATTTTTTTCAGTAAATAATAAACACTTTGTATTACTTTTAAAATTGTTAAAATCATAATGGTTAAAAAAAGTATCACTTGGCCATTGTTTCGTTTTAAGGCCAATAATACCCAATACATCTTCAAGAGTAATATTCTTAATTGTCTTTTTGGGGGCAAGGTACTTGCTTGTTAAGTATTTATAAGTGTCATATGGATATCTCTTCTCCATATGCATAGAAATATTTTTAATAAAAGCTGCTAATTCTTTAATTGACCTAATCGAGTCAGGGTTTACAATCCATGGAGTGATTTTTTCTGTTTCTAGATGAATAATTTTATATTTTCTATAGTCTAAGCCAAACAATAGATACCTACCTTTATTTAGACAATAAGGTCTAGAGATTTAATTCTTTGAAAAAAATCTTCAAGGTCACGTTCTACAATCTCTTCACAAGTATCAAATTCATTTAAAGTTTTTTCAAGAATAACCTTTTTTGAGACATTTTCTTTTAAAAGTTTTAAAAAAAAAATCGATATACCTTCAAACTTAACTACTTCCTGGCAATCTTTATCTAAGTCAATTGCGTAAATAAAGTTATTAGATTCTGAAAATATAACACAGTCTTTTATTATCAACTGGTTTCACCAGAAATGCAGTCAGGATACGCAAAGTAATTACCATTTCCTGCATAATCGAAACAATCATACGCATATACGCTGAGTGTTCTTTCACTAATTGATTGATCAATTTCAGCATAGTCATCTAGTGTATTATCAATAAAGTTTTTTAAATCGACAATTTCAGGACTAGAGTAAATATATTTCTTTTTCATAAGATATTATTATAGCACTAGATAGATTAATGTAAATAGTAACTTCCATAAAATGTTGTTCTAATAAGTTGCCTCGCTTGGATAGTCCGACTCAAATTCATGAGCTTAACCCCTGTATGCAGCAAGTGTATATGAAGTGGGCTCAGAGTATCTCGCTGCCAATAATTTATGTCAATAAAAGCATTACAAATTGGTCTAGCCGAGAATAAAATATCTCTAAAGCCGTAAAAATGATTTTCGGGCCAATCAGGTAATTCATCAAGTGCATAACCTGTCCAAATTAAATGAAAGTTTTTATAATTTTCTTGAATCTCTTCCCATTTAAACATTGGTGTATTGTGATGACAAATTATTAAAAGTGTTCCAGATTCAGTTTTGTTCTCAAGTGGCTCAAAAGAATACCTTTCGGGCGGAATAAACCACTTGGGTACGACGGACTTATCGATACATTTATCTCTTAGTAATATTTTAAAACCAGGGTCTTCTTTAAACCACCTAGATGGTACTTGTCTCCAGTAGCGCAAAGGATGTGGCCCAGCACCAATAATATCTTCATTAGTCGAAATATTAAAGACATTTGCTGATTCATGTAATGGTTGAACCCAAGATTCCAATGGTATATTACTCCCACATAGTGGATACAAACTTTTTTCCATAATCAAAAAACTCTCTATGTATTTTTGTCGTTGATCTTATACTTCTGAACTCATCATTAAAACCTAAGAAGGTAGGTATATTGTTTAAATTTATAGTTTGAACTTTCCACTCATTTACCCTCTGTGCGTAATCAACTCCGAAACTAGATTCTTTTGAAGCGAGTAACTTGAATAGTTTACTTTTACTAACGCACAAAGTCTTTCTATTTAAGGAAACATCAATTAGGTCAACTCCACGACAACCAGAGAACTCTTTAATCCCCCCCCACTTAGTTGCAATAACATTTAAACCATTTTCGAGAGCTTCACTTACCGAAAGACCAAAGTCTTCGAGTTCAGATGTACTCAGAGTAATATATACGCCGCAAGTCGACATGAGTACTTTTAGTTTTATCTGACTTAAATGACCATGATAAAAAATATTTGAGCCCTCTGACTTTGCCTTTTGTAGAGATAGGTCAAACTTTTCACCTGCATAATTAAAGTAATTACCTGTTGGATTATTTCTCCACCTAAAATTATCTATCTCTCCAGCAATATGTAATTCATGCTCAGGGTTTGACTTAGAGAACTCATTAAAAAGATCAATTAAAGTATGTACATTTTTGTAATATGATATTCTGCCAAAATATATGAATTTATTATTTTTATTTTTTGTACTCTTTATGGCTTTAAGATTTGGCATAAAGGGAAATAAAACAAGATTATTAGAGTCTACTAAGCACTTTATTGCTATGTTATACGCTGATTTAGAACCTACAACTATTTTAAATGCACGAGAGTTTAAATCTTTAATCGATGTTTCTAAGCCTTTCAGTCGTCCAAAAATATCTCCATAAATATGAAAGAGTACCTTTGTGTTAAGTGGAATACATCCGATTTTTTTTTCTAATTCGAAAAAGTCATAATGGTAATCACAAAAGATAACTATTGAATCACATTGAATAGTTATCTTTTGTAATTGATGAAAATCAACAAATTCAATATCACCCATTAATTTGTATCTAGAGTAATAAGACTGACTTAGTGCTGCTGCACTTGACCAATTTTCAATTAAATTCGATTTTATGCAGTAGATCTTCATAATGACAATGTAATACTAGAGAAGCTTTTCCACAACTTAATAATACAACTAATCCTTAAGCCTTACGTCTACTTACAGTAAGGTCGATATTACATCACAGGCTAAATCGTTTAACTTAAGGTTGATTTATAGTTTCTAATTGGAGGCTACGAGTAAAAAAATAAAACAGTCTCAGACTTGGAGTTTACAAATTTAATGGTTTAACTGAACCCGTATTTTTAGATTTTGTGGATGGACATAGCATAGAAAATGACTCGTAAAAAAAGGGTCTTGTTCATCATGTTATATTTTCAATTAATGTAGATATAACATGATTTCTCCGACTAAAGCTTTTTCTATAAAAGAAGTCCAAACCTAAAAACGTATACTTAGGCTGTTCTTTTATAAAATCCAGTTCTTTCATATATTGAGATAAAGTAGTCAGATTGTTAAATTTTGCAAGAAATTGATGAATTTAGTATTTTTGGTGGGAAAATTAATTGTCGCTAGACAACTAATTGATTATTTACATCGACCAGAGCTCGATTTTTCTATGTGCATCTTATCATCAAACTTCTGACATGTCAGAGCTTCTGTAAATTTTGATAAAGACGACTGAGCTCTATGGGCCTTAGTAAGTGCGGCTTTTTCCATTAAGAAGTAGGCTTCACTCACTCCAAAAGTTAAAATACTACCTGTAAATAAAATTGCAAGTAAATCCTCTATAAATCCTTTAATCATTTTAAACATGAAAGCCCCCTAGTCTTTTTTGGTTATTGTTAGTTCATATTGACCTGTGATCTCCCACAGAGAAATACCATCTACTCTTTGAGCAATAGGCCTTTCACCAAAAACTAGCTCATCAAGGCCAACTCCCAATGACTGAGACAACTTAATAAGAATCATTAAACTCTTTGGTAGGGTTCCATTTAAATATCCATGCAGTGATGATGTGGATATCCCACTGGCGGTGGCCAGCTTAGATTGAGATAAGTTTTTTAATTCAAGATAACTTCTTAATGACTCTTGGATGACAATTTGTTTGCTCACAGTTAAACCTCCTAGTAATCAGGTCTCTAACTGTTGTAGAGCTTTGGAAACTGTCGCTCTAGCACATCCTAAGTGCTTTGAGATGGCATTTCTAGACATTCCTTGAGATGATAATAACCTAACTGTGTTAATATCAATTCGTGGAGTAAAGAAACTAGCTCCAAAGTTCTCACTAACAGTAAGACCTTGTTCAACTAGCTTGTCACCACCTCCACCAGTTTCTTTTGAAAGTACAAAAAAAGCCTTCTTTATTAAGAAGGCTTTTTTATTTTTAAATTTAAAATTCATCAAGAACGAATAGAGCTTAAAAATTCTCCTTGCAAAGATGAATCATCTTTAAAACTTCCAATATAAGAGCGGCTAATAGTTGTTGAGCCCTGATTTTGAACACCTCTCATCTTCATACACATATGTTCTGCTTCAACAAAGACGGCTACACCTTTAGGTTGTAAAATTCTATCCAGCTCTTTTGCAATCTGTGATGTTAATCTTTCTTGAACTTGCAATCGACGAGCAAATATATTTACAAGCCTTGGAATCTTAGAGAGACCAATTACTTTACCATCAGGTATGTATGCAACATGCACTTTCCCCATAAATGGCAAGATATGGTGTTCACATAAAGAATAAAACTCAATATCTTTAATAAGAACGTACTCACTGTCTGGTTCATCAAAAATTGCATCTCCAACAACACTTGCAACATCCATAGTGTAACCTTCTGTTAGAAATGATATTGCCTTTGAGAACCTTTTAGGTGTATCAAGCAATCCTTCTCTAGATATGTCTTCTCCCTCAATAGAAGAAAGTAGCTCTGTCGTTAGATTCATTAAGTTATCAAGCTTCTCTATTTTCATAACTACTCCCGACTTGGTCTATTAGGCTTTAAGCTTTTTTAATATTACTGGGTATAATCCAAAAGATGCTCCAAAAACAATATGAGCCGCCCAGTCCCAAAGCATCGGTACTTGTTGATTCCAAAAATCAACTCCATGAAGGCTTTTCATTACGAAAGGAATTAAAATATAAGGGCCAACCATTGATAAGACACCTACACCTAAACCCAAAACTAAAGATCCTTTTACATCTGCAATATCAAGCTTCTTATTTAAAGCTCCATAGATAACTCCCCAAAGTAAACTAGGCCCTGCTTGATGCAAAACTAGCCCCGCAAGAAATGCTCCGAAGTGAAACCCTTCAAGTGCAGATACTCCAAACAATGTTGAACCGATTACTTGAACTGGAAACAGTGGTCCTTTACCAAGAAAGATCGTAAAAACAATCATTACTACTACCGCCATAATCAGCCCTGCTGCCTGGCCAGTTAGTACTGATGCTATAAGTTTTGAGTTCATAAAATTTGTTTTTCTTACTGTCGTATCCATTTTTTCTCCTTTGGAATTGTTTGCTTAATTTATAATGCCTGCTACAATAAAAACGGTAAAGACTGTTTAAACTGTTTAAATAGGAGATAGAGTGAGTAAATTGCATAAAAACCAAGAAAAGATCCTAGACTTGCTACTAGAGTACCCTGAAGGCTTGGGTCTTAGTGAGCTCTCAGAGAAAATGAATATAAGTAAATCAGCAGTAAAAGAGCACATACTCAAAATTGATGCCCTAGGATTTATTAGATTTATAGACTCAACTGGTGGGATCGGACGACCAAAAAGAAAATACTTATTAACAGACGAAGGACATGACGTCTTACCAAAGCAGTACTCTTGGCTTTCAAGTACAATTTTAGAGTATTTACTTGAAGACATGGGAGAGAAAGAAACAGCAAAGATAATGAAAGGCTTGGCTTCAAAAGTTTATAAGTCTATGGAGGCTCGCTTTACCACAAAGCCTTCATTCCTAGAAAAATTAACAGAGCTTTCAAATACTTTAAATGAACTTGGGTATAGGGCTCGAGTAAAGCAAAGTGACCTTCGCAAAGGCGCCATCATTGAAGCGACAAATTGTGTTTATCACTCCGTTGCAAAAGATCACCCAGAGTTATGTCAATTTGATATTCTCTTTATTGAGAAGAGTACGAATACTAACGTTGTGATGGAGAGCTGTATTGCCAAAGGTGGAGCAACTTGCAGGTTTTGTTTAACAAAAAAATAATTTAATAAAAAAAAACTTTTAATATTTTTTATTCATCTTTTCCAAGTGGTGTTTTAAACTCATCTGGCCATAAATCATAATATGTCGGATCAACACTTATGTTACCTATTGCTGCCCATACATGCACTTGTTTTTTATCCAGCATATCAACTCCAAAATGTTTTTTTGGAGTCCAGGCTTTTTCTAAAAACAATTCATAAGCTCCTAGAACTGGATGATACAAATATATTCGCTTATCCCAAATTAAAAATCCACTGCTACCCGACTTAAATCCCTCAAACCCCAGTTTTTTGACATCGACCTTATTCCCGACACGATATGTTCCACTATCTACAGGGTTATTTGCGACAATAAGTCTCGCAACATTTTTCCCCATAGTTGTATTAAATTTAAGAATAAACTTTAATGCGTAATCTCCACACTGACCTTCCTTCTCATTATTGATTTTACCTGTTTTATATTTAAACCACTTAGAAGTTTCTATCGCGATATTTTTTGCTTTTTTTATTTCCTCTTTAGTTGGCACATAATCTGTCGCATAACTCAATTGAGTTAAGAGTAGTAAAAAAGTAATTATTTTTAATAAATAAAGTTTCATGGTCATGCCTTTAGTAGTTTCTTTAAAGATTCCTAACTTTATAATCTATTAGGAGTTCATTCAAGTAAATCGAAGAAGATTTTTACATAAAAGTGTCGTAATATAAAACCATGAAAGACCAATTAATAGACGCCATTCAAAAAGATTCCTGGATGATTGATATATTAGAGTCCGTACGCAGCCTAGACCTACCCAACTGTTGGATCGGTGCTGGATTTGTAAGAAATAAAGCTTGGGACATTCTTCACAGATATAAAAAAAGAACTCCCTTAGTAGATATCGATGTCGTTTTTTTTGATAAGAACAAATGCTCTATTGAATATGAAAAAGAAATTCAATCAAAGCTAACCCAAATGAATCCTAAAGTTGATTGGGAAATTATAAATCAAGCACGAACACATCTTTGGCATAACCATCCTCCTTATAGCTCGACAGAGGAAGCTATTTCTAAATGGGTCGAGACAGCAACTTGTATTGCGGTACGATTAACAAAAAATAATGACCTGCAAATTATTGCTCCATATGGATTTAATGATATAGAACAGCTCATCTTAAGACCAATTCCAAGTTTAGAAAACTTGTCGACATTTACACAAAGAGTTGAAAGTAAAAATTGGATTACTAAGTGGCCTAGGTTAAAGGTCAAGCAATAACCCTTTGCTTATAATTGCTGCCTGCATATTGTTTATTATCAGATAAAATATATACTTGGATAAAATTACATAGGAGAAGTATATGAAGATAAAAGCAGCTGTAGCCTGGGGTCCAAATCAACCTTTAAAAATAGAAGAAGTTGACCTAGAAGGTCCAAAAAAAGGTGAAGTCTTAATCAAAATGGTAGCAACTGGTGTTTGCCATACCGATGCATATACGCTTTCAGGGGCTGATCCAGAAGGCCTTTTTCCAGTAATTTTGGGACATGAAGGTGGAGGTATAGTTACAGAGCTTGGAGAAGGAGTTACTTCTTTATCAGTTGGTGATCATGTCATTCCCCTATACACTCCAGAGTGTGGAACTTGTAATTTTTGTACATCAGGTAAAACAAATCTCTGTCAAAGAATTAGAGAGACTCAAGGTCGTGGTTTAATGCCAGATGGAACTTCGAGATTCTCTAAAGATGGAAAACCAATTTTTCATTATATGGGAACTTCTACATTTGCTGAATACACAGTTGTTCCAGAAATATCTCTCGCTAAAATTAGTAAAGAAGCACCTCTAGATAAAGTGTGTCTTTTAGGTTGCGGTGTTACTACTGGAATCGGTGCCGTTTTAAATACTGCCAAGGTTGAAGAAGGTGCGACGATTGCTGTTTTTGGTTTAGGTGGAATTGGACTTTCGGTAGTTCAAGGTGCTGTCATGGCAAAAGCATCAAAGATTATTTGTATTGATATAAATGAAGATAAATTTGAGATGGCCAAAAAGTTTGGAGCAACTGATTTTATAAACCCCAAAAAATTCGACAAGCCTATTCAAGATGTTGTTGTTGAACTAACTGGTGGCGGAGTTGATTATTCTTTTGAATGCGTTGGTAATGTTGAACTAATGAGATCAGCACTTGAGTGTTGTCATAAAGGTTGGGGAGAATCAATTGTTATCGGTGTCGCAGGTGCAGGGCAAGAGATTAGCACTAGACCATTTCAACTCGTTACAGGAAGAGTGTGGAGAGGATCTGCATTTGGTGGAGTAAAGGGAAGAACTGAACTTCCAGGGTATGTTGATAAATATATGAGTGGAAAAATAAATCTAGATGACCTTGTAACATTTAAACTTCCTCTAGAAAAAATTAATGAAGCCTTTGATCTTATGCACGAAGGAAAGAGTATTAGAACAGTAATCGACTTTTAGGAATTGAAATGAATATAACGGAAACAAAAAGCATAAAAACATTTGATGGTTTTACGAAGTACTTCGAGCATGACTCGAACATAACAAAGACCAAAATGAATTTCTCAGTATTCACTCCAAAAGCTGAAGTAAAAAATGCTATCATTTGGCTATCAGGTTTAACTTGTACTGAAGAAAATTTTATAACTAAAGCCGGAGCACAAGCGTACTTAAAAGATTCAAATACAATGATTATCTGTCCAGATACTTCTCCTCGAGGACTTGATCTTCCAGGTGAACATGAATCATATGACTTTGGAAGCGGCGCTGGTTTTTATATCAACTCTACGACAGAGAATTATAAAAATAACTACCGCATGTATGACTATATAAAAGAAGAAGTTGTTAATATTTTAAAAGAGAATTTTAAGGTTACAGATATTTCAATTATGGGTCACTCAATGGGTGGGCATGGAGCTTTAATTCTTGGATTAAAAGAAAAAAATTTATTTAAATCAGTTTCTGCGTTCTCCCCAATAGTGAACCCTACAAAATCTCCTTGGGGACAAAAAGCATTTAAAGGTTATCTAGCAGATGAAAAGGAAGCTCTTCTTTATGATGCAACGGAGTTGATAAAAACTGGAATAACAAGAGATGATAAAATATTAATTGATCAAGGAAGAAGTGATCAGTTTCTTGAAGAACATTTACTTACAGAAAATATTGTGAATCAAGCAAGGGAGTCTGGACAGAAGTTAGAAGTAAAATACAGAGATGGCTATGATCACAGCTATTTTTATATTTCTAGCTTTATTGGTGAGCATATAGAATTTCATCTTAAATCTTTAAACAAATAGATATTAAGGGTCAGCGGGAGCTTCAATTAAACAAGTATTATCATCACTCATAGTTGAGCCTTGCCCCATACCACCAAATGTCCCTGGACAACTTGTTGAAGAAGGATATTTAGCATAAGCTTTTAAATCATGTTCTAAGAAGTCATTTTCTACAGAAAGAACTTTAACCACACCAAAAGACGAAACTGAATGCTCCGAATTCGTTTCTGAACTGATAAGAAAACTTAATATCTCATCAGAAAGTGTACTTTCATTATTTTCAATTGCAGACATAAATAGAGATTGAAGTTTCTCACCTCTTACTTCCCAAATAATATCCTCTTCTCCTTCAGGTAAAATATATAGGATTTCACCAGAGAAATAATGCAGCGAATCAACGATAGTAAAGTTTTTCATATATACAGTTTAGTCTTCAACGCAAGTGTGGTCAATACAGTAATAAATTGCGGGAATATTAAGTATAATATTATCTTTATAAACGGCTGAAATTATAGACTTTTCTTTAATTTCAATAAGCATTTTACTTGAAGGCCTCTCTTCATTTAATGTGCGAACTTTAAGAGGCATATTTGAATCATAGCCATAATGGTTACTTAAGTATCTTTCGAGTTCTTCAATTGTAGTAAACTCATTTTTATAAGTTGTTCCCTTATTTATTAGAAAATGACTTGGGATAGCAAGATCGTTAATTTTTGATAAAAGTTTCTCAGAAAATTCTGTAATTGGAGCTTTATTTTTCAAATTGCTTATAAAGAATTTCTGAATCAATTGAAATCCTTTTTTGCGTTTACTCAATTGGTTTTTCTTAAACGCATCAAGAGGTGAATTATTCTCTTTCATTTTTATTGAAATTTTTATTACATGGCCCAAAGTTTTATGATCATAAGAATGTTTGACAGAAATCAAGTTGTCTTGAAGTTCCTTCCATTCTCTAGAAGAACTTAGGTATACCTCATTCTTTATAAAATCAAAAACCCTAGTAAACGCATCTATGTTCTTTTCCTCAAAATTAAATTTCGATCTCAAACACTCTTTCCATAGATCAAACGAGTCAGACTTTTCATAATTCGCATTTTTCTCTAGTGAAATTTGTACATAGTCTATGATTTGCAGATAGTTTATGCAGTTATTAAGAGAGACGAAAAAATTCTTTTTATCTGCATTAACACTTTCAATAAATCTGTTAAAATCATAATAGTCTTCAGTACTTGTTTGCTTTCTTTCGTTATACATTAATTCAAACTCTAAAGTATTAATGTCTTCAGTTGGTAAGAAGGTTTGATTATCTATAAATTTTCCTGAGATTAAGCTGTTCTCTAGAGTAAGAGCTCCATGGTAAAATCCGTTTAATAAAGAAGAAGTTAACTGAATGATATGTGCTTGAACAAATTCTTTTGGAGATGGGTAATTACTAACTAACAAAGAGAAGTGTTTTTGGCTTCTAGGAAACCGAAAGTCCACAGAAGAATTACAAATCCTATGGCTGCCTCTTTCTCTGAATGCTAAGTATCCTTTATCAATTTTTGTTATTGCAAAAATTCTCTCTGCCCCCAAGGGAGTAGAGAAATGTAATAAGTTTCCATAAAAATAATCTAAAATGACATCATTTAAATTTAACCCACCCCACGAATGCGAGTAGTCTGCCCTATGAGCGAGAAGGTTTCTTCCAGCTCCTTTTATATCAGCTCCTTGAACAAAAAGATGCCTTGAAGAGCCACTATTAGACATTTCATTTGCTGACCAAAACTTTTCACCCAAGACAACAACACTATCAGAATAAGATTTTTTGAAATCTTCAACATCTGAATAAAAACTAGATTCATCAAAGTGAGTCGTATATGAGATATGCTCCAGTAGATTAAGATCATTTGTATTATCAACATTAATCTCATCAAATAATTTCAAATACGCTTCTTGATAGCGGTAGAATGGATCAAAGTCTTTATTTAAATCTTCAACAAATTTAAAATAGTGATATAATTGTCTTACTAAATAGAAAAGACTGGGGTCATAAACAACAGGTTCCCCGGAAACATTCTTAGCCTTTACAGGAATAAAGTGTGCAAGATCATAATAAAAATTCATATACTCTCACTCTCGTTTGTATTTGCATTGAAGTAGATTCTATCGTACTAAAAACCGTAAAAGAAGCACAAAAACTTTTAACTAAGACTAACATTTCATTTGAAACTATTAATACTTTTTCAGAAGGGAATCATCCGGATTTAACAGATATTTTGTTTAAAAAAATTGAAAAGAAGAGTCCAGCCTTTAGTCGTAATCAAGCTTTTAAATATTCGAGTGGTAAAAATATTACATTTCTAGATAACGACACTCTCGTAAATTCCTTCTGGGTAGAGAAAGCAATTAATTTTTGTAAATCTGAAGTTTTAGATGCCATTTTTTTTCAAGAAGAGAATGAAAAAAGTCGTATGTTTCCGCTCGAATTTAATACTCCACCTCCTCTTTATTTTGCAGATACAGCAGGCTGTATTATAAAAAAAGAAGTTTTTAGCAAAGGAGCATCTTTTAACGAAGATCTTCCAAGAGGTGAAGATGTCGAACTTGCAACGACATTAGTAAGAAATCACTTTCTTGTTGAATTTACAGAAAATGGCTTTATAGACCTTCAAAAAGATTCTCTAAACCAAAAAATAGAAAAAAGAGAAGCAAACGCAGCCCCACTAGATCATTTGCTAAATACTTTTGTTAAATCTGATAAAGTTGAGCAAGAGATTTGCCAAGCAAAACAAATAAAATCCTACCTAAACCTTCTAGAAAGAAATGGAAAATTAGAACCATTAGTGGATGATTTCTTTATTTTAAATGAAATTTTTTATTTTTATAATCACAAAAAGATGAACAGCAGCAAAAATTTCAAAGTTGTTTTTCAGAAGAAAAATGTAAAACACTTTAAAGTTGAAGAGGATATCGCATGAAAAAACTAATTAAAATAATCTCGCATCCATATATTAAGATTCCATTTGGACTGATTGCTTTATGTCTGTTTATTTATTTCAAATTAATTGAGCCTCTTAATAAATAATTAAGCAAGACCTACTTTAAATTTTTTACTTTTAATCTTACCTTTATTTAATTTTTCAATGGCTTCTGCAATTTTTTCTTTTTTAATCGCAACATAACTTACAATATTAGTAATTAATATATTTCCAATATCATCAGACTCTAATCCGGCCTCACCAATTAAGGCCCCTACGATATCACCTGGGCGAAGTTTATTTTTCTTTCCACCAGAAATATACATTGTATCCATTGGAGGAAGAAGGTCGTATTTTTCAGTAAAATCAAGAGCATTAAAAGAAGTTGTTTGAACTTTTCTCTCTAAATATTCACTAAGCTTTTCTAGTTTATAATCTTCCTTTTCAACAAGAAAACTTACTGCAACTCCACTTAGTCCCGCTCGACCAGTTCTACCAATTCGGTGAACATAGTCTTCTGTATCTACTGGTAGATCATAATTTATAACTGCTTCTAGTTCTTTTACATCAAGTCCACGAGCTGCAACATCAGTTGCGACAAGGGCTGAAAGAGAATTATTTTTAAACATCTCAAGAACAGTTGTTCTTTCATTTTGTTCAACATCACCATGAATAGATGCTGCAATAATATTGTTTCGGTCTAAAAACTTAACAACTGAATCTGCAATCTGCTTAGTTTTACAAAAGACAATAAATCTTTGAGGTTTAAGCTTTCCAAGAACAGAAAGAAGAGCTTCATTTTTGTCTTTATGACTTTCAAGTTCGTAGAAAGTTTCATCAATAATATTTTTAGCATGATCAGTATCGACTTTTACAGTGATCGCGTCTGTTTGAATATTTTTACTAAGATCAGCAATACTATAAGGAAAGGTCGCTGAAAATAGCATCGATTGCCTCTCCTTTGGAACATACCTCTCAATTTCTCTAAGCTCTTTTTCAAAACCCATATCAAGCATTCTATCTGCTTCATCTAAAACAAACTGAGTCACCTTGTTAATATTTAAAGTCTCTTTCTTTAAAAGCTTTAAAACTCTCCCAGGAGTTCCAACGACTATATGAGCTCCATAAGATAAAGATCGGTCCTGATGAAACTCTGCAGTTCCACCACAAATAGTAACAACTTTTATATTAGAGAGTGCTCTAGCAAGCATTCTCACTTCTTTTGCAACTTGATCAGCTAGCTCTCTTGTTGGGCAAAGGATTAAGCTTTGAGGTTCTTTTTGATCTAAGATAAGTTTATTTAAAATTCCAAGGGCGAAAGCTGCTGTTTTCCCACTTCCCGTTTTGGCCTTAGCAATAATATCACTTCCCTCTAGTATCAGAGGAAGACTCTCCTTTTGAATTGGAGTCATAGAATTAAACTTTAAGTCCTCTAAATTACGAAGAAGTTCAGCTTTAAGGGGCAGTGTATTAAATTTATCGCTCATTGGGACAAGTTATGCTAGAAACATCGACATGGCAAAGAAGAAAACACTATTATCCGGTTTTGAATTAAACGGAATCGCACCTAATATATTACTCAAACACGTTGAAAATACGGCTCCATTTTTATTTAAGGGCGAGCTCGATACTAAAGGCGATAAAAGAGAATATCTTGAGAAACTTAGATTTTATAAAAAAAATCTAAAAGCACTAGCTCATATAAATTTAACTGAATATTTTCATATCTGTATGGCCGCTCACTGGAGCACTGCCGGTACATTTGTTCCAACCGATGTAGATAATCAAATAAGAGAAGGTCTTTGGAAACATAAAAAAATTCTCAAGCATATTGAAAAGATGGCAAGAATTACGATCGACTCTTGGAGCTGGGACTATGAACAAGTAACAAATAGAAAATCATATAATACGCACAACGATCAAGTTATGAGTACCCATGAAGGTACATGGTTAAGTGTTGCGATTGGTGCCTATTGTGCACTAATAAAAAATGACTTGAATGAACTAGCACAAGAAGTTGCGGACGTTATCTTGCTTGAAATAAAAAAAGAGCAAGACCTTCTAATCAAACTTCGCGAAGACCGTGATCATATTAATTTTCTAAGAGCTGCTCCACTTATGGCCCACAACTTTGGAGACCTTGATCGAGTTATTGTTCAGTGGGATATGCTTGAAGATGAATTTTGTAAAAGTATCTATAAGCTTGGTCATATTGTTAATGAAAAATACGATCCAATCCTAGTTTACACAGGAAAGGTTAATAAAGAATTTTCTTCAAAGGAAAATCACAGGCATATGTCTATGAGACAACCTAAATGCCTTAGAAAGTCTCATAAGTTTTTAATTCCTGTTGGCCCTTTTATGGACAAATGGGGAAAAGATCTTGGTTCAACTGATCTTTTATCAATTCAAGAGAAGGCAGAAATTATTGTTGCTTTATTTGATGGTTATAAAAGACAAGATCAGGCATTTGGTTATTGCAGAGCTTACGGGGCAATGATTAATGCAATTGGAAACACAGATGAAGTTGAAGCTTGGATTCCATTTGATTTATTGGCAGAGCTAAAATCATCTGACTTTTTGCAAATTGCGATGATCTCACTTTCAGATTTTGAGAATGATTATATCGAACGATTAAATAAATTTGAGTGCCCTATGACGGGAATAATTTTTTAAAGGTATTAAATGGAAGCTTACACAGAAGTATATAATTTTTGGTTTAATGAGTTGTCTTTTGAAGACTGGTTTAAAAAGAGCTCTGAACTGGATGAAACTATTCGATCAAGGTTTGAACGTTTATTGCAAAAGTCCATTGCTGGAGAACTAAGTGATTGGAGAGATACTGCAAAAGGCGCATTGAGTGAAATTATACTTTTAGATCAATTCTCTAGAAACATATATAGAGATACTAAAGAAGCATTTGCACAAGACTCTTTAGCACTTTGTCTTTCTCAAGAAGCAATTAGAAAAAATCAACATCAAGAGCTTTCAGCACAAGAAAAATCATTTTTATACATGCCATTTATGCATAGTGAGTCTAAAAAGATTCACGAGAAGGCTCTTAGTCTTTTTTCAGAAAAAGGACTTGAGAATAATTATGATTTTGAATTAAAGCATAAAGTTATAATCGATAAATTTGGACGATATCCACATCGAAATGAAGTATTAGGAAGAACTTCAACTAAAGAAGAGATTGAGTTTCTAAAATCTCCAGATTCATCTTTTAACTTTTTTAGATATAAAAAAAGCCCATCTTTCGACGGGCCTTCTTTTGTATAATTTTTAATTTAAATTATCTATTTTCACGACATGAAAGAGTTGCTTCTTTAATAATCTTAACATCTCTATCAGATCTTAGCTTACGTAGTGCCATACCTTCTGCTTCGCTACCAGAGAAAGCGTAAACACGAACTTTTTCTACTGCAAACATATTAAAGAAACGACAGTTACTTACAGTTGCAGAATGAATGCTTGCAGACTGTCTACATGTCTTTACACTACAGTTATATGAAGACTCTTGAGAAGTTGGTCCATCTTCAAGTTCGTAAACTCTATTTTGAAGTTGTCTAACTGCTCTTTCTAATCTTTTAAGCCTTTTGTTTGTATTGTTATTTCTATCATTATTAATATTAATTCTTACAACATCAGTTCCGTCACCAATTCGAATTGTTCCAGATACTCGACCTCTATCTTGTGCGTAAGCTGTGGCCATAAAACTAAGTGATAACAATGCAATTAATAACTTCTTCATAATGCTCCTTAGCACTCTTTAGTGCTAGTTAATGTTTATTTTGACTAAACTAGAGTACTCTAGCTAGCCGAACCAAAGTAGATACTTGAAACTTTTTCAGCGCCCTGTTTAGTTTTTAGTCAGTAATAACTCATTGTAATTACTAAAATCCGTGTTGAAGAAATTTGATTTTATCGAATAAAAGATGAAGTTTTTACAAATCAATATGTTTTTATTCCAATTTGGTCTAACTTTCACCAAAAGGACTCATCATGAAATACGTATTAATGCTTATGCTTTTTGCCACGACATCTTATTCTATGAACGGTGGATGCTTTGAAGAGCACTTAAAAGATGCCATCAAACGAAATCAAACGAGAAAGAGTTTTTATAATAATCCCGAGTATTCTAAAAAAGTTAGAAAGAGAGCCAAGTTTATTGCAAACAGCTTAATCTTTGCAGAAAAGCTAAGTCTCATCACTGCTAAAAAGTATGATAGAAAAGCTGAATACTTTCAGCGCAATGGACTTACAATTCTATGTGATGAACTTATAGATATTAATGACATAAGAACACCTCTAAGCTTCAAAGAGCCTGAAGGTGATCAACCAAAATCTTTTATTCCCAGCAAAGGAAAAATTCTTAAAAGAAAGATTAAAAAAGCTTTAAAGAAAAATGATTTAGCTGCCATTATAGAAATAGTGAATCATAAATTAGATGAGCTAGAAAAAAGACCTGACTACAATTGTCTTATGAGAAATGATTTAAGAACAATTCTTTTTATTGCTCAAAGAGCTGGACACCATGAAGCAGTTGCTAAAGAGAAAGGTATAAAGTCTCCAATGGGACTGTCTTTAGCTTTGATAAAGAAAATGTCTGTAGCTCTGCCTTTTATTGATTTTTTTGATAAAAAAGCATTTCCTCTACAAAAAGAAGGCATTCCAATCATATGCCAAGACTTTCCAGGCTCACGTAACTATTAAGCCCCTATTTGGGACACTGCGAGTCATAAGAAAATTATTGATCACCCTCTTTTATAAAAGTAATATTTATAAAAAAGGAAATATCAATGAAATCACTTATTCTAACTTTTATAATGACTCTTTCATTCTCAGCTATGGCCCAAAGCCATAAGTATAAATTCATCTACAAGTCCTTTGATGGCCAAATTATTAAGAATTGTACTTATAAGCCTATTAACGAATGGTATGACTATGAAGTTAAGTGTGATGAAAAAGTATTCTCTGTTCATCTTCTTGTTAGAAGCTATACGAGACAACTAACTCCAAAAACAACAATTGAAGTTCTTTACTGGATTAATAATAAAACGATTCCTAATAGGATTGAAGGTAGTGGTTCGAGTATTTGGTTTGATTTAACTGAAAAGACTGCATTTGAGGCAATCACAGTATCTCAATCTACAGATCAAGATACTGCTGGTTTATACTTATATATAAAGCCTTACTAATTATCTAAAAAGATTTTTACACTTATACCCAACTAGTTCCACATAAGTACTTTGTGGCGTCGAGATGTTTACGTTTGTTGCAGTTGTAAGTGACCTATCATCAATCAATAAGAAAGCCGCTTTTGCAATATTTTTTAGTTCTACTTGAAGGTAGTTATCTCTAGTGAAGTTTAGGTTCTTAGAAAAAAGAGTTCTCTTTTTATGAGCAAGCTTATTAAAGATACTAAAAGTCTTAGTTGTCGTTGCTGGACCACCTGGAGGAGAGCAAGTAACTTTATTTAATTCATATGAGTTTTGAAAGTTATTGTTTGGCGTACAAACAGTTCTTGTCATAAAACACGTTGCAAATGAACTTGTTGAAAGTAGCATTAGTGATAAAGCTGTAATCTTAAGCATGTAAACTCCTTATAAGTTCCCTACTTCTATAAATAAAAGTTTAAATTGGCCAGAGGCCTTGAAATTAATTCACTAACTATTAGATATCACGAAGCTCTTCACAGATACTCACGTGAAGCGGGCTGTAATAATTTTGTTTTAAATGACTTAAAACAAGAGGTCTTAAATACTTTTTCCGCTTTGCTTGAATTTTAAGAGTTTTAGCACCCTCAACTAAATGTCTACTCATAACAGCTTTCCCAATACCATATTCAACTGCATCTATTATTGCGTAGACATCACCTACAAAAATGCGCTCATAGTCTTTATCCATTTGATAATAATCAAAGTAAGACTCTGTAGCATTATCAAACACTCCGTGATCTATAAAAGTATTTGGAACACTTCTGCTTTTACTGGATTCAATTATCACGTACTCTTCACACCCGATCTCAATCGTTTCTGCTCTTCTTAGTTTTGGAAAATAATCCGTAATAATAAGATCAGCTTTATTAGTCTTAAGAACCTCTTCAAGTTCATAAACCTCATAACTTTTAAACTCGATTTTGGCTTTAGGATTCTTCTTTATAAAGGGCGCTAATTTTTTTAGAACTCTAGATCTCATTATAGAAGAAAATGCTGCAATTCTAATGACTCCAGAAATTGAGTCACCATACTGATCAAATTCCTCTAAGAAATCTTTTTGTTTTTGAACTGTTTCTTTTGCATATAAAAGAAGTTCTTCTCCAGCTGTAGTTAGCTCCAAACTTCTAGGATGCCGAATAAATATAACTGTTTGAAGAGTATTTTCTATCCGTGCTATCTTTTGGCTTAAAGCAGACTGAGATAACCCCAGAGACTGCGCAGCCTTTGAGAAGGTCCCGTCTTTATAAGTAATTAGAAATGCCTTGAGATCATCTATCTTTAAATCCATAAATCAATTTAATAGATATATTAATCTTATTAATTATTCAACTGCTTTTTATACCCATATAAACTCTTCAGGCTTTTAAACAAGGAGAAAATATGAAAGCAGCAATTTTAACAATTATTCTAACAATAACTTCAGCTAACGCCTTAGAATGCAAAAATGATTTTGGAGCAAAGCTCTCTCTTGAGGTTAATGAACTTAATTCCGTAACAGGAGAGATTAAAGACCTAAGTATTAAAGTAAATCTTTCGGGTAAAAAATATCCTCTTCAAAGAGAAACAACTATTAGTGCGGGGCTTTCACACTTCCTGCTCAAAGATACTGATGATAATGAGTATTCTTTGTTTTTAAAAACTCACGTTATGTACAGTTCCCCTTCTCATTGCCGAGCAAGAGTGTGTCCCTCATATCCAACAAAAATAAGTAAAACTCTTAAGGTTCTAATTAACGGAGAATTAAGTGATTATTATACATGTATATAAGTTCTTAGCTTTGCTTCTGTCATTTTTTGATGGAAGCATAGTTTTTGAATCCCTTGAATCAAAAACCGAAAAACAAAAACCCGTTTTTAACAAGATCTATTTAGAACAAACATACAAGCGCGATACTTGGACGATGTTTCAGTCACACTCTGGAATCAAAGCTCAAAAATGGGACAAAATACAAATTATTGTAGATAAAACGAAGTCGCCTTACTTTGCCACCTATAAACAACTAGAGGGTAATGAAGAAGTTGCATTCAAGGCTGATTGTTTTCGATGCCATTCAAATGGCCCGAGGTTAATACGTCCAAACTTTGAAAAGATTCATTTTAGTTTTAAGGACAAGTTAAAATTAGCTCGGATGAACTCTATTATTAAAAGTTATGGCGTAATAAAAAGTGCAATGCCAAAATCTCCAATTATCAAACTAAAGTCATGTAATCGCTGTCACAACAATAGTGGTATACGTGCTCCCATAACTGAAAAAAACTCTCAAACGGCACTTTTTTTAATTAAAAATCAACAAATGCCTCCCTGGCCTCATAAATTATCCAAAAAAGAAGAAGTTTTAATAAAAGAATTTGTGTATGGTTTTTAAATGAATTATTACAAACTTATCATCTCATATTCTGGTTCTCACTTCTGTGGTTGGCAATTTCAACAAGTTAATCCAAATACGGCTCAGCAGTTTCTACAAGAGAAGCTAGTACTTAAAACAAGAACCAAGAACTTGAGTTTATATGCTGCAAGTAGAACTGATCGTGGAGTTTCAGCCTCTCATCAAGTTGTTCGACTTGAGATCGACAAAGAAGTTTCAACCGAGAAGTTCGCACGAGGATTTAATGAGGAGTTCGGTCAATACATGAAGATAAAGTCTATAGAAGCTGTCGATTCAAGCTTTAACCCTTTATATAATATTGATTACAAAGAGTATCATTATTATTTTTCCATGGGCCATGTTCCACCATCTCTTTCAAGTACTATAGTTGAACTTGAAAATCTTGATATATCTGAAATGCAAAAAGCTTGTGAGCTAATTAAAGGGAGTCATGATTTTAAATTCTTCTGTGTTTCGGGTGGCCGAGAAACAAATAGAGAAGTCTTAAATTGTGAAATTTTAGAGATTGAAAATAGTCCTCTATGTTCTGATCTCTATTATTTAAAAATCAGCTCTACCGGTTTTTTAAAGTATATGGTTAGAATGATAATGGGTGCACTTATAAAACTAGGTCGAGGAGAAATATCTCTTTCAGATTTAGAATCACAACTTTGTGGCAAAGAGACCTTTACGGCTAAAAAAGCTAGTCCTTACGGATTAAACCTCTTCGTCATTAAGTATCAGTGATTTCCCAAGGTTTCCTAGTACAAAGAAAACAAGCAATAAAGAGATCGCTCCAATAAATAACCAAAGGGCCCAAGTTGTCGCTCCAAAGATTAAAGTTATTAAAGACGCTAGTATTGCAAGAACAGGAACTCCAATAAAAATGATTAGGTAAATCAAACCTGAGTTCCCACCATCTAAAACTTCTTCACACGTTTCAATTTTATGTTTCATATCTAAAAGATAATTTTCCATTGAACCAGCAACCGTTAATAGATTTGTAATATCTGCAACACCACTTTCGATATGAGAACGACTCATTGATGCTTTTAGTTTTTTTACATACTCACTTCTAGTTAACTTTGGAAAACTTTTTTTCATTTTTCTGTGAGCTCTTTTAATTCTTCTTTTACGCTTTAAGATTCTTTTACTCATCTTATTTTGTCTGTACTTTAGTTTTTTAAATTTTTTAACTTCTATTGCAATTGAACTTTCTAAAGTTTCGTTAGACTTTCTTGCTTTAGCGATTCTTTTATCAATCTTTTTAACTAAGCGCTTAACATCTGAAGACTCACAAGTATTTTGAGACTTTTGAATAGACTGGTATTCTGTAACATTATTGATTTGGTTTAAAACCTGGTTGATATCACTTTGAACGCTAGCGTTTGTATGCTGAGCTAGAACAAGTGTCGTCGATATTAAATAAGTTAGAATTAAAGTTCCAATCTGTTTCATAGTCTTCTCCGTGTAAGACATTTTTGTATCAGATTTTTGGGGTATAAGACAAGAAAAGCCTCCTAAATCGATTGACTTAGGAGGCTCAAACTATTGATTTTATATCAGATGTTAGTTTTTAAGATCTAATTCACCTTCAGATTGAGCAATTACTGTTGATACAGTTGCATCCCCTGTTACGTTAACAACTGTTCTACACATATCTAGAATTCTATCTACTGGGAATACAATCGCAATCCAAGCTGGGTTTAAACCAACAGACTGAAGAACGATAATCATCATAACCAGTCCAGCACTTGGAACAGCTGCTGCACCAATTGAAGATAAAGTTGCCGTCATTACAATAATCATCTGCTGCGCCATCGTTAGATCAACCATGTGAAGTTGAGCTAAAAATACAACGGCCACTGCTTGATAAAGACTTGTTCCATCCATATTAACAGTTGCTCCAATCGGTAAAACAAAACTTGCTACCTTTTTAGAAACACCCATATTGTCTTCAAGACACTCAATTGTTACTGGAAGTGTTGCTGCTGAAGAACTTGTTGAGAAAGCTAAAAATTGTGCCGGAGCAATATTTTTAAAGAATTTAGAATACCCAACTCCTTTTACAAAGAGTTTTACAATTAGTGGATAGATTCCAAAAATCATAACTCCTAAACCAATTACAACTGTAATTGAATAAGAACTTAAGCTTTTAAATATCTCTAAAACCTCTGCCGGTGTATCTGCCATTCTTGCAATAACACCTGCAAGTAAACAGAAAACAAAAAATGGAGCGGCTTTCATTACAAGATCTACCATTTTTAAAAAGACATCGTTCGTTGCATCTATAATTGCTACAAGAGGAGCAACTCTTTCTTTAGGACAGATTGCAATCGTTAGTCCAAAGAAAATTGCAAAGAAAATAACTTGTAACATGAGCTTATTGTTTGAAACTGAGAGAATAACGTTTTGAGGAACCATATCTACGATAAATTTCAGAGGCCCTTCGTTTTTAGTTTTATTAGCTGAATTTAATTTAGCTTCGATACTTTTTGGCTTTTTAGAAACTTGTTTTTTATATTCTTCAATCTCTTCAACAGTTAAAGCTGATTCAAGTTGTGCTCTGTATTTTGGATCTGTTAAAAAACTTCTTCCATCTTTTGGTATTCCACCCGTTGCGCTCTCAACCCAAAGTTCATACTTAACTCTATTTTTTATTCTCTGTTCTTCTTCAATAAAGTTACCTGGCTTAATAACGTTTACTAAAAATAAACCAACACCAATAGCAAATACCGTTGTTGCTAAATAGAAACCTAAAGTCTTAGCTCCCATTCTCCCTAGAGTCGATACGTCTTTAAGACTTGCAACACCACTGATAATTGAAAATAAAACTAATGGAACAGCAATGAATTTTAGAATACGAATAAAGATTTTTCCAAATGGATCGATCCAATTCACAGTAAATTCATTCCAACCTAATGAACTTGAAATAAAAGAATAAATAACACCTAATACTAGGCCTATAATGATTTTTACATGTAATGGCATTGATTTCATAAACCCCTCAATATAATTAAATTTGTATTAAGTAGGTTAATGAATTTAAGAACTTATGTAAAATGACTTCAGATAATATCTAACTTTTTTAATAGTACTTGAGCTTCGAGCTCAACTGATGAATCACTATTTTTAACTAAGGGGTAACGATCTTCCTCAGAAAGAATAGGCACTTTGGCCCAATCGGGGTTATTTTTTGCAAATTTAGTCGTGGATCTACTTGTTTCTCTTTTATCACATACTTTCAACTTGCTACTAAGCAGTGCCATATCTCTGACTTTAAGTCCCATAAAATACCTCCGAAGCTATTTATCGGCTAAAGGGGCTCTATACTTGAGTATAAAAGTCAAAGGCTGTGTAATATCTACACTTTGGCTTGTAAATAATCCTGAGTAATATAGAATGATTTTAAGAACAATAACCCCTAACCCCCGAAAAACACTATGAACTTAAAAGTTACTTTTCTAATTTTAACAGGCCTCTACTCTATTTCTAGTTTTGCATTCTGTAAGTTAAATCAGTACGGGCATAATGTTTGTATGGGTCAAAAGGCTCTTTATGTAATTCCAGACAAGGAAGAGACTGAAGAAAATAGAAAAAATCTAAGAACTGTTTATAAACCTGTAATTGTAAAAAAACTTCATGTTCACGAGCCTGTTGCTTTTATTTCTGGAAGTGGGATTAAAAACAAAAAAATTCACGTTGATGAAATAATGGGAAATAAACTTTGGAAAGATACTGAAGTTCGTCACTCACAAAAAGTAAGACTTAAACCAGAGTGCAGAATTGAAGGCGATAAGAAATCTTACAAAGTAAGTAAAGTTTATGAAGATAGACAATTAACAGAAGACACTGTTGAACTTAAAACAGGTTTTATCTTTAAGAAGACAAGAATTGTAAAACAAGGTTGTTTAGATATCTAAATCTAGCGACTTAATTATTTCAAAAAAATCTGGAAAAGACTTAGAAACAACTTCTCTATGTTCGATACTTCCAGAGCCTTGCATAGTTAGAAATAGCCACCCCATCATTACAATTCTATGATCAGGACTAACGAGAAGATTAGAAACCTTCTTTAATTTACTCCCTCCACTGATGATAATTTCATTTTTTGTGCCTCTATATTTAATATCAAATTGATCCAACACATCTTTAATCGCTTTGAGTCTATTTGTCTCTTTGTAGATTAAATTTTCTATATTAAAAATTCGACTTTCACCTTTAATAAAGCTGGCTAGAAAGCAAAGTGTAGGAACAAGATCAATACTTTTAGATCCATCAACCTCAAAAGGTTTTAAATTATTTGTTTTTTCGATGACTAAACAATCTTCTGCTCTAATTACTGCACCTGATTTTTTGAGAATCTCTATAAGAGCCGAGTCTGCTTGAAGTGGATCTTTATTTTTAATGTTTGAGAACTTTAAACTCTTCTTTAAAACTGCAATAGCAATCAAATAGGAAGCGCTACTCATGTCTGCAGGAATTGAATATTTTGATTCCATAGAACCGACAAGGCTTTCAGTTAGATCAATATAGGCGTTAGATGAGTTTAAATTTTCACAATTAACTTCAAGCTCGTATTTTTCTTTTAGCATCCAAAATGATGATGCTACTTGAGTCGTTTTTGAACAATCAATATTAAGTATTTTTGGAAGAGTTATTGGACCTTGGATAGTACAAAGTACTTCAGGATTATCAGATGATATTATCTTGGCTCCAAGGCTATCTAAAAGATTTAGTTGATCCATAAATGGACGTTCTTTAAAGCGTGGGTGAACATTAAGTTTATATTTGTTTTTACCTAAACATAAAAGAGTAAGTAAAAACCTGATCGTTGTTCCACCTTCTCCAAGATTTAGAGTCACAGTATTATTAGAGTGTATTTCATCCTCAGGAAACGATTTATCTAAAACTAGCTTATTTCCATCTCTTTGGAGTAGAGAAAGGCTTTCTAAAATTTTGATTAGTTCTTGAGTATCAGAAGAGCTTGGAATATCCGTAAGAATAACGTTCTCAGATTTTAAACATCCTAAGATTAAGGCCCTTGCAGCATAAGATTTAGAAGTTGGTATTTGTACTTGTTGCATTTGATTCCAGTAGTGTTTTTAATTCATCTCTACTCAACTTCTTTGTTGCATAGGCTTTATTATTATCAAGGATTATAAATCCTATTTCTTTCGCCGTATTTTTTTTATCGTGTTCTACTACATCTAAAAATTTATTTATATCGAGTTTAATATTTTCGAGATTTATTTCAAAATGTCCTAGCACCCTATAAAATTCTTTTAAAAGAGAAGGCGAAAATAGAAATAAATTTAATTCAATCCCATAAAGCACAGACATTCCATGAGATAGTGTTGTTAGTTTTTCAATACCATGACCAAATGTATGCCCAAAATTTAAAATTTCACGAATCCCCTTTTCTTTTAGGTCAGTATGAACTATTTCTTGCTTAAATGTTGCGCAATCGACAATAACTTCGCCTATTGGTTTTGAAATATCAATATTCTTATCAATAAATTTATATTTAATTAATTCTCCAAGACCAGAGGTGTACTCATCAGGCTCTAATGTATTTAAAAATTCTGGAATGAAGTAATTTTTTTGAGGTAAATGAAAAGATCCAATTAGGTTTTTCCCCTGTGTAGTATTTATACCAACTTTTCCACCAATCGAGGCATCAATCATACTAAGAAGTGTCGTTGGTATAACAGACCAGTTAATGCCGCGAAGTAGTGAGCTTGCAACAAATCCACCTAAATCACTTGTCGCACCACCACCAATGATACAAAGAGAATCTGTTCGTCTTATTTTTTGATTAAGAAAAAAAATACAAATTTTTTCAAATTCATGCATGTTTTTACTTTGCTCCGGTGCAGATACAAAATAACATTTCGATTGATCTAGTGGACCAAGAAATTCTTTATAAAGAGTCGACACCTTTTCATCTATAATGAAAAATTCATAATTATTTAAAATGCTCTTTAATTGACTTAATTTTGAAACTTGCATAAAACAATTAATACCTCATTAATAACTAAATAGAAAAGGCATAAATTGAGCAGAGAAAGCTTTAAAATATTGAAAGAAATCAACAGTTTAGCATCGAAAATCACTGAATTAGAGCTCATCTGTGAAAAGGAAAACAAAAGGCTTTTGTTTATTCAAAATTCAAGGGAACAAAAGTCCAATGAGCTTCTCGAATATAAAGAATCTCTTTCTCAAACAAATAAATCACTTCATCTTATTGAAAATGAAATTGCTTCATTAAGTTTAAAAATCGATTCAGATCAGGCTAATCTAAATTCAATTATTGCAGCACAAGCTCTTTCCTCAATGGAGAAACAAATTGAAGAAAATTCATCGAAGCTCTCAGAATTTGAAGAAGAAGGTCTTAATAAGTTAGAAGTTATTGAATCTCTAGATCAAAACATTAGCGACTGCGAAGAATTTCTAAAAGGATCTCAAGAAACATTGGATGAAATAACAAAAGAAGTATCAGAGATTACTTCGATGCAAAAATCTGAAATTTTGAAGACTCAAAATAGAATCAATTTACTTAAAGAAGAACTACCAAATAATTTCAAATCAAAATTAGAGTTGATTCTAAATCAAAAGCTTAAAGGATCAAGCTTTACCCGTATAAAGTCTGACGCTTGTGAGTATTGTCGTTTTACATTGAGTAAAGTTGAAGTTAGTAAAATAGAAGATCAACTTGCTCTTCAGACCTGCAAAAGTTGTTCTCGTATTTTTATTCCAATTTCTGCTTCTTACTAGCTCTCCAATCAACGATATCAACATAAATTTTATAACAAGCTGGTACAAAAATCAGCGTAATAGCTGAAGAAAATAAAAGCCCGTAAGCAAAACTTGTGGCCATTGGTTTTAAAAATGGATCTCCACCTGTCGAATGAGCGACCGGTAACAACCCAGCAACAGTAGTTACAGTTGTAAGAACGACTGGTCTAAAGCGAGTTACAGTTGCTTTAACAAGCGAATCAACGGAGTGATCATTTTCTTGAAGACTTCTATTTATAAAAGTTACTAATACAATCGAATCATTAATTACGACACCAACTAAGCCTAGCATTCCCATTAATGCCATAAAGCCTATTGGTAAGCCGAGAATAACAAATGCAATTACAACACCAATAAATCCAAAAGGTATTGCTGTCATGATGATAAAAGGTTGAACCATTGATGAGAATTGAACAACTAATAGAATAAAGATAATAAACATCGAAGCAATTAATGCTTTTTGAAAACTTTTTAACGATGATTCTGTGTCTTTATTTTCTCCCGTTAGAGCATATGTTATATCTGGGTATTTTTTTAATTTTTCATCAAGATATACTTTCAACTTTATATTTGTTGCAATTGATGTCGATTTTTTCAAATCAACTTCACCTGAAATTTCCATTGCTCTTTTACGATTAAATCTTCTTATTAAATAAGCACCCTCAACCTCTTTTAGTGTCGCAATATCCGTAAGGCGTACTCGTCTGCCTTGAGAATTTTTAATTTTCAAACTTTCTAGAGTTTTCTCTGTCGATCTTGATTCTTCATCAAGTCTAACTAAAAGATCAATGTCTTCATCACCCTTTTTAACAGAAGTTGCCACCTCTCCTTCAAACGCTCTTCTAAGTTCAATTGCAACTTGTTTATTTGTAACTCCAAGTCTTCTAGCCTCTTTCTCATTTACATCAACTATAATTTGCTTTTTACCAACTTCATAATCTAATTCTGCTGACAAAACTTCATCCATATTAACAATATGTTTTTGTACTTCTTTCGAAACTGTAAATAACTCATTTAAGTCATCACCGAATAGCTCAACACTAATAGGCTTTCCTTGTGGTGGACCATTTTTTCTAGCATCAACTGAAAATTGAAAAGAAGAAGAAATATTTTCTTTAACTCCTGCACCAAGAGCTTTAACTATATCTTTCGTTTTTCTATCTCTTTGATCACTCATTGTAAGTTCTATAGCGATAGATCCATACTGAGGTCCTGTTTTAGAACGACCACCTTTAAATGATTGATGTCCAGTCGTAGTTTGAACTCCAATTAGTTCTTCTGTTTTAATAATTTTTGCAACAACCTTTTCAAGTTTAATAAGTTCTTCTCTTACAACTTCAAAAGGTGTTCCGACATCACCTTTAATATTTACACTAACTTTTGTCACATCATCAGATGGAAAAAGTTCAAATCTCATATTTTTTGCTGTAACGAGTGATGCAATAAAAAGAATACTAAAAAACGCAACGGTCTTTTTAGAATGTTTCAAAGCGACTTCAAGTGATTTTTGATACAAATTCTGAAGAGGCTTATACCACCGATCTTTTTCAAAATCTTCTTTTTTAGATTTTGCTGCAAAATCTGCTAAGTGACCTGGAAGAATAATAAAACACTCAATCCAACTAGCAATAAGTGCAATAATGACTACCGCTGGTACAGGCCAGAGGAATTTCCCCATAATCCCTTCCATATAAAAAAGAGATCCAAATGCAATCATCGTTGTAACAACTGTTGCGGTTACAGGAGCTAATGTTTGCTTTGCTGCCCTTTTGGCTGCATCTTTTGGTTCAAACCCTTTTTCTAGGTTTTGATAATATTGTTCAGCAACAATTATCGAATCATCAACCAACATTCCAAGAACCATGATTAAGCCAAACATTGAAATAAGGTTAATTGTAATATCGAAAGAATCCATCAGACTAAATGCAACTAAAAAGGCAAATGGTGCCCCCATAGCAGTAATTAAAGAAACCCGTAAATTCATAAATAGTAATAAACAAATTGTAACAAATAGAATTCCAAACGTTCCATTCGAAGTCAAAACACCAAGACGTCTTTTAACATAAAAGGAAAGATCATCTTGTATTTTATACTCAAAATCTAATACTTCCGATTCCTCTTTAATCGTTTCTTTAATTAGCTTTGCGCTTTTAATCACATCAGCTTTTGATTTAACCTGAACGTCCAAAAATATTGCAAGATGACCATCAGAACGATCTTCTCTTGTTTTATCTTTCAATCTTTTTGTTACGATCGCAACATCAGAAATACTTATCCCTCCACCTTCATCATTTGAGCGAATGATAATGCGTCCAACTTTATCCGGAGTATCATTTTCAGTAAGTGTTCTTACAAGTTTCTCTTTGCCATTATTTTTAATTGTTCCAGCGGAGATATTTGTTTGTCTGTCTTTTATAGCTAAAATAATATCGCTAAGACTTAAGTCATACTCTTCTAACTTTTCTTTTTTAACTTGAATATCGATACTCTCTTCACGGTATCCTTGTAAGGAAACTCCAGAAACCATAGAGTTCATCTCAAGCTTATCTGATAAACGTTTGGCCTTTTTTCGAAGAACCCATTCATCACTTCCCCAAACCGCCACTTTTAGAAGACCTTTTGTTTTATTCGTAGCCTTAGTTACAATCGGATCCTCAGCATCATCGGGAAGATCTTGAAGTCCATCAAGGGCGGTCTTCACATCATCGGTAACATCATC
>CAKZJW010000018.1 GCA_937120495.1 uncultured Oligoflexia bacterium | reverse complement strand
TAGTAAAACCTACTTTAGTCGTTACGGCCTTTGGTTGTCGATGATGACGCTCTTTATTCTCCTTTCATATATGCAACTAGTAAGGGTGTGGGTATGGAAAAAATAATTCGATTTACACAGAGTTTCAGCATGTTAGTGATCATTCTTTTATTTGCTTTGGTCATTGCCCTATTCGCACACACAATTATACTTACAGTGAATACACCTTCGACTTTAAGTCAAATATTAATGGACTACAGTCATCGACTTACACGGCAAACTCCAAAAGATAAAATAGCCCCCAAATATAAGGCACGACTTTCAACAGGAGTAACTTCCCTAGCATATATTTTAACAAGGTTTGGCGACACTTTGACCGAAGCTGAGTTGTTGCGCGCTAACATCAAAAGAAAGCATACCGAAAATGATTTAGTGAGGATTGCAGCTAAGCATCAACATAAATTACTAATAAGTGAATCAACATGGGATTCACTACCCCACTGGAATGACCTGCCCGCCATTACACCCATGCGCGGAGAGAGGTACTTGGTTATTCATCATGCAGGAAAAGAGAGCGTTATTGCTTTTGACCCGGTAAAGGGCACGATAATTAATGTATCTAAATTAATTTTCTTATCTAATTGGACGGGAAAAACAATGTATTTATCCTTTGATTAAACCCACCTAATAGATGATATGCGAGGACAGGAAAGAACTACCCCAAAACTATGAGAGCCGTAAAGCTTTAATGAATTCAAGGTGGTGTGATCGGCTTTCTCTAGATCACACCACCTTTGGGTGTGGGGCTTATCTAGAGCTTATTGATAAGGAATAGATGTACATACTTCGCGGTTTGTATAACCTATAACTGGCGCATAATGGATTTGACAGTAGCCATATTGCCCCCAAGAATCTGCAGTATAAACAGTATATGGCCCTCGAGCCGTTGTGGCTGACACATTATAAAAAACGAATGTGCCGTTATTAAAATAGCAAGGCTCCGTCCCACCATATACAGGATCGCTAACGGTTCGACAGCTAGTAGTTGTTTGAGCGGTATTTGAAGCCCAAACAGGCTCATTTTGTGCTGAGTAGATGACTAAATTACCATCATTTTGAAGATTTATTGTAGAACCTGGGTAGCGCTGGGTATACGTTGCCCATAAAACAGCATTTGATGCAGAATAAATAACGAAGTTACCGTCGGTTTGCATTGTTACTCGCGCGCCAGGATTACCTTGGGTGTAAGATGCCCACATAACTTGGTTATTTGAAGCCCTATATAGGACTAAATTACCATCGTTCTGCATATTCAAGCGCCAGTCCTGATTTTCAGAAAGCATTATATCGCCAGCTACAAGGACTTCACCACCATTCATCACGCTAGCGGCAAAACCCAAAGAGCTTGTAAAAAGCGATATAAGTCCAACGCCTATAAAAATTTGTATCCTTTTCCTAATATTAAATTTCATAATCATTCCATATAATCCATAGTATTATTAATGTGTAGGCTGTTTCCTACACATTAATAATACTATGGTAGTTGATGAATACGCAAAACCTTAAACCGCTAAATTCACCCCTTAATTCGTATGGACTAAAAAAATGCTCGTCAATATTAGGGTGATAGCGGTGTAAACTACGAACCTCGGGATAACCTACAACTTCCCATGTTACCCCACACTATTCATCACCCAAGCAATCACAACAACCTGTGGCACAGTCAACAGCGGGATAAATAACGCCACTTTCCATGACTTGGTTGTTTCTTTGATCACCATAATCTCGGTGTAATCAGTGGCTACACCGGTCATTAAAAATGCAAAGGCATTACCCGGTGCATTAGCGTTATGTAAAATATCAGCCGCTATGGGGGTTGAGCCTTCGGAACAAATTTCAATCACGGTTGCAGCTAATAAGGTTAAGCCTAAACCGGCCATGGTTGGGCCAAAGTAAGTGCCGAAGTCTTCTGGTGATACAAAGGCGCGCACTAAACCGGCTAACACTACGCCGAATAAAATCCAACGAATGACCATGCGGGAATCTTTAATACCGTCAACCAGCATTGATTTTATAAATTGTTGGTTAAATTGAGTGGCGGATAATCTAGACTTTGCTTCACGCCAGAATTTAAAGTTTTCAGGTAATTCTGCTTTGATAGGATTTTCAGGAAGCTTATTTATCGTCACAAAATAATCAAACAGCAAGCCCGCAATAATCGCGATAAACATGGAGCAAACAATAAACGCTAATGTCCATGGCAAGCCAACGAGGGCGATAAGAATGATAGTTAGCGAAAATGAATTCCATGGGCTGGCGACTAAAAAGGCAATCACCTGCCCAATAGAGGCACCACGTTCATACAATTTTGATGCAACCATTAAAATCCCATGATTACAAAGGTCCAATAAAACCCCAGCCGCGGTGGCCCTCAATATGCCATTTAAACCAGTATTGGTACCGAGTATAGAAATTACAAATTCACGGGGCACTTTTGATAAAACCGCGACCATAATAATACCGAGTAACAAGCCCCACCAAAGTGTATTCATTAATTCAAATACTGAGGCAGCAAGGAGTGCATACCAATTGTAATAAGCGCCCTCTTGCCAAAAAAAAGATTGATGCAGGTAGAGGGCGGCTATGATTAAAAATGAACCCCACAGCAACCAGTCAATGCTGGTTTTTTCACTGTGGCAATGGTTATCCTTTTTAGGTGTGTTAGATGGGCAGCATGAATGTTCAGACATTGAAGTCTCCCCAAATACATTTTGTTAATGAAGCCAATATAGAAAAAGTCACGCTACCTGCCCCGCCATTTTTTTATCGACTAGTCGCTGCCGGTAATCCCCCGGTGTAATTCCCATCCATGTTTTAAAGGCTCGAATGAAAGAGCTTTGTTCGGAATACCCCAGTAACAACGCTATATCTAAATGAGAAAGCGATAAGTCGGCCAAATATTGCTTAGCTATACGCAACCGTGCGTCCGCCAAAATAGAACGAAAAGTGTAGCCGTTATCATCCAGCTTGCGGTAAAAAGAGCGTAAAGAAAACCCCATCCGGTTGGCAATTTCTTTGGCGCTAATTTCCCCGTCTTTCATGGCATTTAAAAGATGTTGCTGCAGTTGTTCATGAAAATCTGTGAGCGCTGAGTTGGACTGTGCAGAACTTGGGTTTTGATTAGGTTCTAGCATAGCCGTGGCTTGCTGCTCTAATAAATTTCTAACATAGGGGTCGCTACTGGATAAACGCTTCGACATGACATAGGCGGGAATTTCTACATACAACTGCTCGCTATTAAACTCTACTGGGCAGCCCATAATCGCTTCATAAATCGTGGCATCCTGCGGCGCAGGGTTGGGCAAACCCACTTTCAAAGGGGCAATGGGTTCTGCCATCAAACTTTGATATAAACTCACGAAGGCAGCCAAGCTAAATTCATGGGCCAGTACGGTATCAGCAATTGGTTGTGTCCACTGTAAACGTAAATGGGTTCCCGAACTTACAACGGTCGATTGTAAGCCGCTTTGTAATAAGCTTTGGAAGCGCCGGTACCGCGTTAACGCTTGGCCTAAATTATTGCAAGACAGTACTAAATAGCCGACTAGGCCAAAGTGTACCGGCTTGGCTTCTTTACCCATACGCAAGCCCAAAGCGGGGACTGAATCTAAGCGGTATATCTCTTCTAATAACTCGCAAAAACGAACTATGGGTAGGCTAGGTTTATCCACTATTAGCAGCAGTTCTTCCCTCAAAGCATCATTCACCAAGTCACGCTCAGTCATATAACTGAGTAATACTTGTGCAAAACTGCTGGATACAAAATCTGAAGAACGCTGCATGGGACTAATATTGGCGATATGGCACAAAATGTCAATCAGAAGATGTTTTCGTCAATACCCCTCCCCCTGAATTTCCTAGCATTGACCGTTTATAACATTGATGGGCTTGGAGAATAAAATGGCATACGTGGTAACTGAAGCGTGCATAGATAATAAACATACCAGCTGTGTAGATGTTTGCCCGGTAGATGCTTTTCGTGAAGGGCCGGACATGCTGTTTATTGACCCTGAAAGCTGCATAGATTGTAACGCCTGCGTGAGCGAGTGCCCCGAGCGTGCTATCTACCCAATGTCATCGGTTCCTGCATCGCAACAGCCATTTATTGCCCTTAATGCTGAAAAGGCGCTGGTTTATCCGGTCATAACAGAAAGCATTAACCAACAAGCAGCGCGTAATGAGAATGCGCAGGCTCATGAAAATTGCCATGTAGCGATTGTCGGTTCGGGCCCTTCTGGTTTTTATGCAGCCGAAGCACTGTTGAAAAAGTTACCTAACGCCAAGGTGGATATTTTTGAAAAACTGCCAACCCCTTTTGGCCTTGTTCGTTATGGTGTTGCGCCAGATCACCCTCGTATAAAATCAGTAACCGCAAGCTTTGACCGCATTGCGCAACTGCCGCAAGTTCGGTTCTTCGGTAATGTAGCTATTGGAAATGACCTAAGCCGAGAGCAATTACTAGACAATTATCATAGCGTTATTTATGCAACTGGGGGGTCAAACAGCCGCGCATTGAATATTCCGGGGGCAGAGTTAGATAATGTATTTGGCTCCTCTGAATTTGTGGGTTGGTATAACGGCCACCCAGATCAAGCGGCCCTACCTGTAAACCTAAAAAAACAATCAGCCATTGTTATCGGCATGGGTAATGTCGCGCTAGACATAGCTAGAATTTTAGTACTATCCAATGAGGAACTAGCGAATACTGATACTGCCGACCATGCACTCGCATTATTTAGTAACAGTGAAATTAATGAGGTGACATTAATCGCTCGGCGCGGCCCTATTGATGCCGCGTTTACCACCAAAGAGCTAGAACAATTAATGGCAATGCCAGATCTTAACCTTGTCGTAGACGGTAACGATTTAGAACTGGACGCTGCTACTCAAGCTTTACTCCGCCAGCCAGAATATTTTGAGGCCCAACAAAATATTCTACGTTTAAAAGAAATCGCTAAGCGCCCTAGCCGCCCGGGAAAAACAATCCGCTTTGCGTTTTGCTTAACACCAACATCCATTGAAGATACCGCCGAAGGCAGCCGTATTCTAAATACAGCTATCAACACGATTACTCAGAACGATAAAGGGCAGCGAACCGCTACCGCAAGCGATAAAGCACAAGTATTTGAAGCAGGATTAATCGTACATGCTATCGGCTATCAAGGCGCAGCTATTGACACCGTGCCTTTTAATAGTAAGCGCGGTGTGATTGAAAATTCAGAGGGTATCGTTACTCATACGGCAGCCAACGCAAAAGAGTTTGCCGTTGGTTGGATTAAACGGGGCGCGAGTGGTGTTATTGGCAGCAACAAACAATGCGCCACCGAAACCGTTGACCAATTAATTGCTGAGCTTCCAGCTAAGCTCACATCATACTCAACTGATATAGAATCAATTTTACAGAGCAACAACACCGCATACATTAATTTTACCGAATGGCAATTGCTTGATCAGCACGAACAACGCTTGGCGGCAGAAAGCCGTAGGCCACGGGTAAAAATTACTGATGTCGACAATATGCTCAGCATTATCGCGCAACAAAAGCAGCAGGCTATTGATGATGAAAATCAATTGGCTAGCACACCAGTAAAAACACATTTTCGTAGCTGCACACTCTGTGAAGCTATGTGCGGTGTAAAAATAGAATACCAAGGCGAAAAAATACTTTCCATTGCAGGTGACCCCGATGACCCACACAGCGAAGGCCATATTTGCCCCAAAGGTTATGCGCTACAGGATTTACATAACGACCCGGACCGCTTACGTACACCGTTAGAAAAAGTAGACGGCGAATGGTTACCGATAGGATGGGATGAAGCCTTTGATAAAGTAGCCAGCCGGCTTGCGGGAATTCAGTTAGAACATGGTAATGATGCTGTCGCTACCTATTCCGGTAACCCTGCATCGCACAACCTAGGTATTATGATGAGCAGTGGTGCTTTGTTAAAAGCGCTTGCTACTCAGCATATTTTTACTGCTGCCTCGCTTGACCAAATGCCGCATCAATTAGTGTCATACTTAATGTTTGGGCACAGCAACTTGTTTACTATTCCTGACATTGATCGCACGGATTATATGCTGATGCTAGGTGCTAACCCCGCCGCGTCGAACGGTAGTTTAATGACCGCTGGCGATATTTTAAAACGCCTAGAATCTATTCAAGGCCGTGGCGGAAAAGTGGTATTAATTGACCCGCGTAAAACCGAGTCTGCACGCTACATGTCTGAGCATCACTTTATTCGCCCAGCAACCGATCCATTATTTTTAGTCGGCTTAATTCAACAGATAATCGAAAAGAAATTATACAAGCCCGACCACTTAGGCCAGTACATGGATAATTGGTCAGAACTGTTAGAGCAGTTTGGTCAATTTTCATTGGCTGAAATTAGCGAGCAGTGCGGCATAGCTGAAGACACCATCATTCAAATAGCCGAGGACTTTGCTGCCGCTAAGTGTGCCGTCTGTTACGGGCGTATGGGTATTTCAACACAAAGTTTTTCCGCACTGAACCACTGGTTAATTATGGTGCTGAACATTCTAACAGGTAACCTTGACCGCCCCGGCGGCATGATGTTCACCACCCCAGCCTTTAATAAAATACTGAGCCGGCCCATGGGTAGCTTTGCTTCTTACTCTAGTCGTGTGCGTGGTTTGCCTGAATTTGACCGCCAGTTCCCAACTGCGGTGATGGCTGAAGAAATGCTCACACCCGGTGAAGGACAAATCAAAGGGCTGGTGAGTATTGCTGGCAATCCCGTATTATCATCGCCTAACGGCCGGATGATGGACCAGGCGCTAGAACAGTTGGACTTTATGGTGTCCATTGATTTCTATTTGAATGAAACGTCACGCCATGCCGACATTATACTGCCACCTACTGGCCCGCTTGAGCATGAACAGTATGACTTGGTATTTAATTTATTAGCCGTACGTAACATAGCAAAGTTTTCCGAACCTCTATTCAAGCAAAAAGACTATGCACGTTCTGATTGGGATATTATTCAAAGCTTAGCTAAACGAATTAAAGCTAATAAGAACCCTGACGAGCCGGCACAAGAAAAGCAGGAAATGGATCCCGAAGCTATCTTAGATTTTGGCCTGCGCACGGGCCCCTATGCTGAGTCGTTTACCGAATACAATAGCGGCGAGCCTATCGTCAAAGAACATGGCTTAAGTTTATCTGAATTAAAAAAGTATCCACACGGTTTAGACCTTGGCCCGATGCAGCCAAACTTCCCCGCCTATTTATTTAACAAAGAACAACAAATTAAAGTGACGCCGCAGCCATTGATTGATGATTTGGCGAGAATGGTGGGCCATTTTAAACAGCAAGCTAGTAACAAGACATTGATGTTGATCGGCCGCAGAGATTTACGGACAAATAATTCTTGGATGCACAACAGCTACCGCTTAGTAAAAGGAAAAAACCGCTGCGCGTTGTTTATGCACCCAACAGACGCCGCACAAAAAGGCTTGAACGATAAACAAATGACGCGAGTTGTTTCCCGTGTAGGCGAAATCAAAGCCGAGCTATTTATCACCGAAGATATTATGGCAGGAACGGTATGCCTGCCACATGGCTGGGGGCATGACCGTGAAGGCGTGCAATTAAGTATTGCCGCAGGTAACCCCGGTATTAGTGTGAATGACATCACCGATGAAAAATCTGTCGATCAGCTTTCGGGCAATGCTATCTTGAACGGTATTCCCGTTGAAGTACTAGCTATCCCGGCTTAGTACTCAAACAACATATCGGTGCGGATAATATATTTTACACCCTTTGTAATGGGTTCAGAGCTATGAACGCAGTGCAACGGGTGCATGCCATGGGGGAAACAGAGCACGCTACCCGCTGGCGTTTTCACATCGACAGCCTTAACGTTATCGCTATGGCGTGCAGGCGCTGTATTGTCGGCACTGACTAAAAACTGGGTGGCACCGCCTTCGTAGTCATCATTCAGATAAATCAGAAACGTCATTTGGCTGTAGCGATCTGGGTAGGCATTGGCTACAAGCTGGCCATCAATCACCCTGCTTCCCGGCCATGCCCCATCTGTATGTGGTTTAAAAAAATCTCCTTCACGGTAGCGGTAAAAACGAAAGCGAGCATTTAACCCCAATGGCTTACAGCCATTAAATATTTCAAGGCTTTGCTCCGCTAATTTGGCCACCCGCTGCCAGATAATATCATCTGTTTGCTCATCGGTTATCCACACGACGTTATCGTTATGGCGAATATCACGTGGCAAGGAAACCGCCGCATCCTCCAGGTAGGAAAGATTTTCTGTTAGCGCAATTAAACGCTGACACTCCTCTGCAGTTAATACTTGGCTTAAATGATAGGCACCGGGAACACTGGGAATGTCATAGCGGCGTATTTTCTGCACGGGATAATCTACTGACAATTCAGCCGGATTTGTATGACGGCAGGCCCATGTCGGCAGCGCACTCGCTTCGGCCCCTGACTCATAGGCAGCCACATAAAAAGCAGAGTCGTCGGTTTTTTTTGGTTTAAGGTTTTTCAAAAAAAATACTCTTAGTCTAGAAATTTACTATCAATGTTAACGCATGACCGTACTAATGCTGTTGTTGAGTTGATTGAAAGTAATAGGCTTATGCAACACATCTTTCATGCCAGCAGCTCGGCATTTTTCTCCGGCAGCATCAACAGATTGGGCGGTAATCGCCACAATGATAGGTTTATGCCCTGCACTTTCAGTCAAAATAATTCGGGTCGCTTCATAGCCATCCATGACCGGCATTTCACAATCCATAAAGACCAGTGAATAGTTTTTGCTCATGCACATATCAACCGCTTCTTGGCCATTCTTAGCCACATCAGCTTTTATTCCAAGGTTCTTCAGCATTCCTAGGACAACCATTTGATTAGTGACATTATCTTCAGCAACAAGAACGTCCAAGTGAGAATAGTCACTAAGAAGTTCACATAAAGCTGGCATAGACTCTATCTCTTTATCCTCCTTAAATAAGGTGCAAATAGCCAAGCCAATCGCCTGTGTTGAAGCTGGACCGGGGATGCCGAGAACTCTGTTGGCTTCGTTATAATTGCCTGTGGCTGCAGCAATAGGTGAAAGATCCACAAAAGAGTGTAATGTTGCCGAGCTTAATAAGCGGTCGACAATTAAGCCAGGTTGCAAAACAATCAATAGCGGCGCGTGCATTGAACCGATAGCCCGAGTAATTTCCTCTGCATTACTTGGGTAAAAGACAATAACCGCATCAAACAAAGATTGTCCCAGCAGCTTGTTGGCGTCATCAGCACTGGTTACTGTTACGATATCCAGAGATAAAAAATCAAAATAGCTCATGACGCTTTTACTATGCTCACCCGAGCCTGAAACCACTAATAAGCGCTTGTTAGCTAAGGCAGTCAAACTTTCCTTGGCTTGCAGGTCGCCTGCTTCATCGACGAGTACCGGTAATTCAATTGTAAAAGTACTCCCAACCCCCACTTCACTAGCTAGGTCAATGCTGCCGCCCATTACCTCTACAATAGAGTGGCATATGGCCAGCCCCAAGCCGGTACCGCCATGGTTGCGTGTAGTTGCGGCATCCGCCTGAGTGAATTGTTTAAAAATGGCTTGTTGAAAATCGGGTTCAATCCCTGCACCGGTATCGGTAATAGCGATAAGTAATGAAACGCTACCTGTCTGCTGCGACGCTTCGATGCTTACATTTACGGTCACACTGCCCTCATTCGTAAACTTTAAGGCATTGTTAATCAGGTTATAAACTAACTGGCGCATGCGGTGTTGGTCACCGATATAGTGCAACGGCATGCCCGGCTGCAAGTTGATATATAAGGGGATGTTCTTTTTGTACATTAGTGGCACGAAGGACGCTACACAGTCTAATAGCAATTGATCCAGATCATAGGGGCTTTCCTCAAGGATCAATTTATTCTCTGACATTTTGGTTAAATCTAAAATGTCATTAATTAGCTTCAGTAGGACATTGCCAGAACTGATAATAATATCTGAATATTTTTTTTGCGTAGGTGTCTGGTCTGTTTTCTCTAACAGCTCGGCCATACCAATAACACCGTTAAGTGGCGTTCTCAGTTCATGACTCATGGTGGCGAAAAAATTAGTTTTTGCCTCTGCCTGTTGCAGGGCAAAGGTTTCTTGCAGTCGACTCTTTCTCAACTCATTCAGCAGAGCAATGTAAAAACCAATCGCAATTGCCACTTCGTAGCTTTTTACCTTTGCCCACCATGGAACTTCATGAATTGATAAATAGTAGGCGAAATAGCTACCGATAAGCATAGGTACTAAGTAGAATAGCGCGGCAATGGCAAAATACCGTGAGCGCATATGGCCAGTAAATGCGCCAAACAAACTATAAATCCACATACATATTAATAAAACAAGCGCTAATCCGACGCTAGACAGAAGCATTGGCACCTTCAAGAAGGCAGGGCTAAAAATAATCATTACGCTAGTTGCAATATTAAAGAATATATATAGGCGACCTAAGGCCACCAACCACTTTTTATTGCGTAGCAGAAATTCCAGAAAACTAATCGTGAACAGAACATAAAAAAGATAGGTAATATTCGTCGTTATAATTGCTGTGGGGCCACTAATGCCACCGATGTTTGCCAGTAAATACTTATCAAGGTAGCCGCCGGTAACTAAATTATGTGCAACACTACTCAGCACACAGCCATAGAAAAACCAGAACTCACTTTTGCCGTTAATCAAAGTCATAAACAGAATAAACAGTGATAGTAGGCCTGCAGAACCAAGATAAATACCATTACCCAGCTCAGCGTAAAGCATACGCCGCCAGTAACTAGACTGCTCTTCTACCCGCAATATATTTTGCACACTGCGATGTTGTGCTCCGGCAATCAGGCTAGCACTCTCTCCAGGGGCAAGCTCAAACGGAAATAAAAATTGTTGGTGATCGATTGGTCGCTGCGAATAGGGGAAATTACTGCCAGTGAGCCACTGTTGTTCCACCTGACCATTTTTAACCAGACCAATGTGTAATACATTGGTGGTTGGCTCAGGGCAAACGAGATAAAACGACAGCGCTTTTTGAGTGCTGTTGCGCACTGTGATTCGACTCCAGAATAGCTCATTGTATTGAAGCCCTCTAGAGCTACTGACCGACTGGGAAGACCAATACTTAGGGTCGGAATAGTGATTTATAACATCGTCAACAGAGGCAGTGTTTAAAGAGGGAACAAGGACCTGGGCTGAATCCTTTAAGTAAATGCGTTTATCGGCATTAATATCCAGAACTGGATCGGCAAACGCCCACGAGCTTGCCAGTAAAAAGCAAGTCGATACTATCGATCAAGATATCGAATTTGCTGTCCACGACGAGACATCCCCTAATATAGCCTCCTCTTCAAATGAGCTTTCACTTGAAGAAGAAATTGAAGATGAAGTAGACTTACTAGGAACTGAAAAACCAAAGATCGTCTTTTTTGACTATTCTTCGCAATACTTCTCTAAACTTGCGCCTAAACTTCCCCAGGATAACTATGAGTTCAATATAATTAGCGAACTTAAAGACCTTAATAACTATCTACAGTCGGGCCAAAGCATAGTTGTTATCTTTCACTACAATGCTGCTCCAAAGGCCGTAAATCAGCTCTCTACTCAAATCAAAGCTAAGTTTCCAAGTGCTAAGACTATCATCGTGGCAAAAGGATTATCTAAGGCAAAAGCTGATGCTCACCAAAAATCAAAAGCTGGTGCAAACGCTTATTTAAGTGTTCCATTTAGTGTTAAACAATTTACTGAAGTAATCGAATCTATATAGGCTAAAATCCTTAGTAATAAATGGTTCTCAATACTTGCAAAGCAATTCACAAATAAAAGAGAAGCCACTTATTACTGGGAGGTACTTCTGGGGTCAAAAGCAACTAAAACCCCATTAGTCTTGTCTGAGTGTACTCTGAGTCAGAAATTAAATAAATCCAGAAAATTTACAAAATGCTTAATTGCCCTTATTTTCGCCAGTTAACATTAGGCAATATCATTTTATTTAAGTTGACAGTGCCACCCCATGATTGACATGATTTCATGTATATAAATGGAGTTATATATGAAATCAATTACTTACGCTTTTCTAGCACTTGCCCTATATTCGACAAATATTGTTTACGCACAAGACTGGTCTAGTTCAGCTGAACTTCCCGGAATTGAAAAGTGTAAGGACTCTCACGGACATAAAGTGTGTTATAAAGATGGGAATAGAAAAAATATCTATGAGCTCTCTGAATCACAAGTATTCAACTACATTAACGAAGGTGCCAGACATGTAATGTCTTATCCAGTAGAAATAACTCCAATGCAAATACCTCTTAAATCTCTTGAGAACTTTTTTAAAAATGAACAAGGCTCTCCTCTTAGAAGATTTATCTACAGAGCGTCTCAAGACATAAGCAAATTTAAAAGTATTCAAGATATTTATTCAAAGCTTGGCCTTCATCAATATCCAGAGTTTGAAACTCAAAGAGGTCCAAACTTAATTCCATTTATGGGAGAATTAGAAAAAGAGGCCATGGGTGTTACTATTTTTGGAAAAGATAATGCAAGAGGAATAACTTTCAGCTGTGCTGCTTGCCACAGCAATAATTTGTTTGGCAAAAAAATAATTGGACTAACAAATAGATTCCCAACTGCAAACGAGTTTTTCCATCTTGGTAAAAAGCTTGTCTCAAAAGTTCCATCAGCCCTATATAAAAGCTTTTTTAAAGCTTCAAAAGAAGAAATGTATATTTTTAAAAGAACTAAAAATGCTCTTAAATCAATTGGCATAAAAAAACCAATTGTCCTGGGTCTTGATACATCACTGGCTCAAGTAGGTCTCTCATTGTCTCTAAGAGCAGAAGATGAATACGCAAGCTTTTCTAAAAAGTTTCAAAGACGTCCTAGAAAATCAGGATTCGACAAGAAGCCTGCTGACTCTAAACCTGCTGTATGGTGGAACGTAAAATATAAAACTCGTTGGCTGAGTGATGGTTCAATTGAATCTGGAAACCCTATTCATACAAATTTTTTATGGAATGAAATTGGCCGAGGTGTAGACTTAAAGAAACTTGAAAATTGGCTTCTTGATAATAAAAACAAAGTTGATGAGCTAACAGCTTATGTTTTTAATACAGAAGCTCCAAGATATAATGATTTCTTTCCAAGACGAATTGATATTGCAAAAGCAAAGCGTGGAGAAAAAATATTTTTAAAAACTTGTTCTGGCTGCCATGGTGAATATCAAAAAGGCTGGAGTGATAATAGTACTGTCTCTTATGAAGAAGCTATTGAAACGACAAAAGTTTGGTATCACAAGAAGACTCCTGTAATTGACATTGGAACTGATCCACTTCGCTATGAAGGAATGAAGTACTTCGCAAAAGATTTAAATAAATTAAAAATTTCGAAATCAATTAAAACAATTGTTACTCCTCAAAAAGGATACGTACCACCTCCACTAGTTGGTATTTGGTCTCGATGGCCATACTTCCACAACAATTCTGCGCCTTCACTATATGAGGTCATAACTCCAGACTTTAAGAGAGTTAAAAACTATATCGCAGTTGAGAGTGTTGACCCAAAAACAGATTTTGATTTCAATAAAAATGGATATCCGCATCCCTCTAAGATCAGAGAGCCTTTTAGAAGTAAGAAAAAATATTTTTACAACACGAAGCTTCAAGGACTCTCAAATCAAGGTCACACTAGAATGTTAGTTAATGATGATGGCTCTGAGAAAATGAATGAAACACAAAAATATGAAGTTATTGAATTTCTAAAGACTTTATAGTTTTTTCTAAACTAGAAGTCATAGAGCTATTGAAGAATGCTTTAACAGTAAAGCTTAAATCTTCTGCTTTTAATTTTTTTATTTTATTTACATCAAGTTTTATATGACTTTGATACTTCAGATCATCAACACCTAACAGAATAACTGTTTCAATTCCTTTAGATTTTTTTAAAGCTTCAACTCCACCAGACATAAAGAAGTCTAAGAAACTTATATAGCGTTCCTTATTCGTTATCTCTGACATTTTCTTAACTTTATACTTCATTTTATTTATAAAGAACCCTGCGTGAAATCTAGCTCCCATTTCTGATTTTGCTAACTCAAGAACTTTTTCTTTTTCTTTCTCTGTGTAAGTTGAAGACATGTTTTCTAAAAACCTAAAGCTTGATGCAACGTCTATGACTAACGTAACAGTTTCCAGTGATTTCGTGTATCCTTCAAGAAGTCCTCTTGATTTGAATTTTTTAAAGCCTTCACATAAAGCAATTTCACTATCAATTAAACATTTATCTGCCAAAATTGAATATTTAATTTTTTCTATTTCTTTATTATGAATATTATTTGATGCTAATTTTTCTTTTGTTAATTTATTTTTATTTTCAATTTTTCTTTGTTCCAGTTGTTCTTTTTTAAGAAGCTTCTCTCTTTTAAGTTTTGCTTGTAAGATTTCGTCTTGCTCCTTGGTGTACCTTTTATAATAAAAAAATGAAGCTACAATTAAAACAAGAAGTCCAATTAACATCTGTTGCGTTCTATCTGCTTTTTTTTCTTTTTTGATAGGTCTTCTGGAGTTTCTTTTCTTTCTTCTATCTTCTTTGTCGGTTAAGGCTTCATGGCTCAATACCTTTGAAGCATCTTCAGTAATAGTTCCAGCTGAATCAGGAACATAGATATTTGGTTTATACTTAACTTTTTCAGGCTCGGTAGCATCTTCTTGTTTGGCTACCTGCTCGATTTCTTCAACTTCGCTTTCATCTTCATCTTCAACAGGAATTTCTTCATCAAGGAGATACAAAAAAACATTAGTTCCAAGTCTTATAGGAAAAAATGTATTAAAGGGATTACCAGCTTTTGGCTTTAGTCTCTCTTCATTTAAAAATGAGCCCTCTTTGGAGTCCATATCAACATAGTATAACTCTCCACCTTTACTGATCACTTTCGCATGAATTCTTGAGATACTTGGATGATCTATAATCAGATCACATTGCTCTGATTTTCCAACAGTAACAGTCTTCATTCCTTCAAAGGGATGAAGTGATTCGATACCATCAATTTCAAGTTTTAAGTACATGGATTTATTATAATACGAATTAGATTCTAATCAATAAATAAAGGCAGTCGGGCTTTTATTTCCTACTGCCTTTTATAATTATTTTTTCTGATTACAAAAACTAGCTTTTGGATTGATTTCACAAAGAGCTTCTTTCATTTCTCTGTTTTCTTGCTCTAGTTGATCAACTTTCTTATTTAGAGTATCGATTTCTTCAGAGTTTTCAGAAACCATTCCAAATAGATCTTTAATTGCTTCTATGATAGGTGCAACTAATTTAGCGTAAGCTACCGATCTATAACCTTTTGAATCCCTTTTTACTGCTTCAGGGAATACTTTCTCAACCTCTTGAGCAATAACCCCCATATCTTGACCTTTATTAAACTTGTAGCCAGGGAACTCATCATGTCTCCACTCAAAGTATAAGCCATTAACTTTAAGTATCTTCTCTAGTGCACTTACTTCATCCTCAGAGATTGGAGTAAAGTTCTTTTTAAATCTTCTATCAGAAGTGTTAACAAAGTCTGCTGTACCAGCAACCGTACCATTAACATGTAATTTGTACGAAGGCACTTCATATCCGATACCTACACTACCAGTTGGTGAAATAAATACACCACTAGTTGCAGCCTGAGTTCTTTGCCCTGAAGTTGCAGGTGGCCAATTCGTAATATTTCCACCTCTTGTTGTTATAAATTTATATCCATTTCTAAAGTTCGCTACAAATTGGTGAGTATGTGAATCTTCTGTAACTCTACCTGAACCAAGAACCATTGAATGGTTATGAGTAGCGTGAGCTCCTTGACCAATTGCTACTGAGTAATGACCGTTACCTCTGGTATCATTACCGATAGCAACAGCTGAGTCACCTTTTACAATACTGTTTGAACCAAGGGCTGTGGCGTAATTACCATCAACGTATAATTCTTTACCCATCGCATTTACAAAACTACCTTTAATTTTATTTTCTGCTCCTCTGGTAAACGAGTTAATCCCTTCAACTAATGAATTTGATCCACCAAGAATTACTGAGAAGTTTGTCTTAATAACAGAGTCACTTGAACCTAAAAGCATTGAGTGGTTATTATTAACTCCAACTCCACCGCCTTCACTACCAATATTAATATTATTTGCAGTCGCTGAAGTACAGTGCCTCAACCCTGGATTTAGATCCCCAGAAGCAGCATTAACAATATTAGTACAACCGGAAGCATCTTCATAAATCGCTGAATTTGCCCCTAATTGAAGAGCATTATTGGCAGCAGGAATAAGCATTGATGTTTGCACCCCTGTAGTTCCAGCTGGAAAGTCAAACCCATTAGCAAGCCTAACCTCAAATGGAGCTGCAATATCAACTGCATCATTACCTAATCCAACTCGTACAGATTCTCCACCTGAGTGAATATAATTTCCTTCTGTATCAAGGTGCTTTGTCCATAATGAATCACCACCACTTCCTTGAGTCGAACAACTTGACCACTGATTAGCAGGAGGTCCTCCTGCTCTAACACAGATTAACGGAAAACTTATATCTCTTGTACTTGGACCAAAACTTTTTTTATTATTTCTTTCAACTGTTAATGTAACCTTACATATACCTTTGTTTCCACCTGAGGAACCATCGCTTTCAAAGGCAGCTCTTCTAATTGATTTCAAAGTCCAACTATCAGTTCCACCTGTACTTATTGACTGATTAACAGTTGCAAAGACAGTTGAAACAGTTCTTAGCTGTGTAAGACTTGTATCTACAGAGTTTGGATTTCCTGTTCCTGATGGATTAAAAGTAGCGAGACAATTATCACTATCCGCTAATCTTGGAAAAAGTACTTGCTGTTGCCACATTCTTAAATCGAGGTCAGTTGCAACCTTGGTCATACCTTTTTGTCCGGTCTCATTTGTTTTCATAACACCTAAAGAGATAATTACCGACATTGCTGCGGCCATTGTAATCTCAATTAGAGAGATACCTGATTGGTTGCTTAAAATCTTTTTAAAATTCTTCATAAGAAGTTCCTCAAATTAATATTCTTTTTAATAATTGTAAGCCAAAACACAAAATATAAGAAATTCTAACACTAGTTACTCTCTAACTAGCTTAATTCTCACTTAACGCTTAGTGCTCACCACATAAAAAGTTGGCAATATAGTTATTTCAAAGATTTATCGGCTTGTATGACAGATTCTTTAAGCAATGATTTAATAAACTAATGAAAACAAGTAATTACCATAATGAATTACTCTCCTACTTTGAAAATCAGAATGTATATTTCGAACAAGTAGAACCAACTCCCACTGCATTTGGTGGCAAATCGATTCTATTTAAAGGTAAAACTTCCTTCAACTTGTTCACTATCAGTAATCAAAAAGAAGTTGATAATAAGAAGATAAGAAAGATACTTGGTTCTTCAAAGCTTAGATTTGCTACAAAAGAAGAGCTTTGGGATGTTGCACAAGTTGTTAGTGGAGCTCTCCCCCCGTTTACTCGACCTTTTATTGATATAGACCACTATCTAGATGAGTCGTTACTTATTAATGAATTTATTGTATTTAATCTTGCACGACTCGACTTTAGAGTTAAGCTTAAAATGAATGATTATCTAAGCATGGTAAATCCTATCATTTGTGATTTTTCTAAGATTTAGTTAAAATAGGCATTCATTTTTATAAATAAAGATAAATAAAGGTAAATATAAATGTATTTAAAAGTAAACGACGGACAGAAAGACTATTATTATCAATTTAGTGACAACAAAAAAGTTACAGTTGGGCGTGGGGCATCTAATGATATCTCAGTTACTGCAGAGGGTGTCTCTAGAAATCACTTAGAAATTCATTCAAATAATGGTGAGTATCTTATCGTCGATCTTGGTGCCACTAATGGGTCATTCATTAACGAAGAAAAGTTAGAACCAAAAGCAAAGGTTCCTTTTAATACATTTTTTCCAGTACAAATGGGCTTTCACGCTAAAATTTATCTTGTCGATGAATCTGAAGACACAAAAAGTCTTGATAAACTTGTGGAAGAAACAAAAGAAAGCCTAGAGGGCTAATTAAATAAGGAAATAAATGTCAATTTATGTAAATAGAGTTTTAAATATGAAGCATATCAAAGTCATAGGTTTTGATATGGATCACACACTAGTAAGATACAATACTGACAAGTTTGAGCAATTGGTTTTTAATATAACAATAGATAAACTTTTAAAAGATCACAATTACCCTGAGGAAATTAAAAAGTTTAAATTTGATTTTGATAAAGCCATTCGTGGACTTGTAATAGATAAAGATCATGGAAACACTTTAAAAGTATCTTTATACAGTAAGATTAAAAATTCTTTTCATGGGTCAAAGCCGCTTTCTTATAAAGAACAGCTTAAACTTTATGGATCAGAAAATATTGATTTAAGAGAAGATAGATTCTTAAGTGTAGATACAGCTTTCAGTATAGCCTTTGTAATAATCTACGCTCAGCTTGTTGATCTAAAAGATAAAAACCCTAATCTTGAGCTGCCTCAATACGCCGAGATGGCCAATGACGTATTAAATTGTGTTGATATCGCGCATAGAGATGGGACGATTAAAGAAGAAGTAAAAGCAAACCTTGAAACTTATGTTATAAAAGAGAAAGAGGTTGTAGACGCTCTTAAGCGTTTTAGAAAATATGGGAAGAAACTTTGGATTGTTACAAACTCAGGTTATGCCTACACTAAAGCGCTACTAGACTATTGTATAAATCCATTTCTAGAAGGTGAAACTTGGAGTGATCTTTTCGAAATAACGGTAACCCTATCTTCTAAGCCAAGATTTTTTACAGACAAACTCTCATTCCTATCAGTCGATACTGAAACTGGTCTTATGAGTAACCATGACAAAAAATTAGTTCCTGGTGTATACCAAGGTGGTTATGGAGTAAAACTACAAAAAGACATGGGCGTTGAAGAGAGTGAAATTCTCTATTTAGGTGATCATATCTATGGTGATATCTTAAAGCTTAAAAAAGCCTGTGCGTGGAGAACTGCACTTGTAATTGAAGAGCTAGATAAAGAAGTCACGGCTTATAAAAGCACAAAAAGCATTAGTGTTGAAATTGACAATCTTATGGATCAAAAAGTTCAGCTGGAAAAAGAAATTGATGAACTTTATGCAAAAGAGCATGAGCACGGACAAAGCGTTGAAAAAGATACTCTTCACGCAAAGTTTGATGAGATTGAAAAAATCGATAAGAATCTTGGTAAGCATATAAAAAGTTATGAGTCACATTTTAACCCGTACTGGGGAGAGATCATGAGAGCTGGCGCGGAACCTAGCTTCTTTGCCGAGCAAGTTGAAAGATACGCTTGTATTTATATGACAAAGATTTCTGACTTTAATTCTGTTAGTCCTAGAATGTACTTTAGACCTGGAAAAAGAAGACTCTCTCACGAGCACTAGATATTAATCTCAACTTGAATTGATTTCACTTCATCTAGATGCTCTAGGTTATTATGCTTTATAAAGCCCTTAATAAGAATTTCACATTTTTTGTTCAACACTTTGAGAAGCGCTTCTTTTTTAATATTACTAAGACTTTTGTTTTTTAAAATCCAATAAAGAGATTTCACTCTATAATAGTCCATTGCTTTATATTTATGAGAGAGCTGATCTTCATGCCCTCCAAATTTATTAATATGAAACTCTTCTAAATATCCAACCTCTATTTCACTTGTAATTTTTAGCCAAAGGTCATAATCCTCGCAACAAGGATAATCTTCTCGAAAACCGCCATGTTTAAAAAATAGCTTTTTACTCATAAGCACAGTGGATGGGGAGATGGCACATAATTTTAAAGAAGGTATAAATTGATCTGCGCCGGCTTTTTTATATTTTTTATTTGGGTTTACTCGAACACCATTTCTTATCCAAATTTCATTGGTATGAATAAATTCACAGTTTGGATTTTCATTTAAATAGCTTAGTTGCGATTCTAATTTTTTAGGAAGCCATTGATCATCGGAATCTAAAAAAGCAATCCACTCACCAGAAGCCTTGTCCACACCCTGGTTTCGAGCATGGCTTACACCGTGGTTTTCAGTTTTAATATAAATACAGTCATATTTTGAAACAATCTCTTTTGTATTATCTACTGAACCATCATCCACAATAATCAGTTCTATATTTTTATAATTTTGATCCACTACGCTTTGAATTGCCCTTTCAATAATATGAGACCTATTAAAAGTTGGAATGATTACCGAGACCTTAGACATCCACTAGCCTTAAAACGTTTTCAAAATGTATTGGGTCGAGGCTTATATCTTTAACACTTTCTAAATGTTTACTAGATTTAAACCCACAAAGAGTTGAGTCCATAAACTGGAGATTATAAGCCATACAAAACTTTGCAGGATCAATATTATTTTCCCTTAAATATGAAAGCGCTTTATCAAACCTGATAACTCTTTTTTTCCAATCACTTTTTTTCCACCAAGGAGCATGATTTCGACAATCCTCTTTATCAAATACGGAGTCTGTTTTTACTGAACCTGTGAGAATCCCCTTGTCAAAAGTCCCCCACGCCATCTTATAAAGTTTATCCTTTTTTGAGTTTTTAATAGTTTCGTCTATTATATCGAATCCATTATTAAAAAGATTAAACTCCGATTGGAGACAATCAATCTCTCCCATACTTAAAGCGGAACCTAGATCCTCTGGATTTGTATTACAAAGACCAATGAATCTAATCTTGCCCTCTTTTTTGGCCCGAAAGAGCACTTCAAGAGTCTTCTCTATCTCAACCCGCTTATCTGGCCAGTGAACCATATATAGATCAATATAATCACTCTTGAGTCTTCTTAAGCTATTGTGAAGCTGAGAGAGACAAAGCTCAGGCTCATTAGTCATATTAACTCGAGAATTCTCATGCCAATTCACACCGCATTTTGAAACAATAAAAGCATCGGATCTTCTTGACTCTATTGCTAGTCCTAGTCGCCTCTCCGCTTCTCCAAAACCATAAATTGGAGCATTATCAAAAAGATTGATACCAAGATCAATTGCTTCGTGAACAAGCTTAGATGCATCTCTGTCACTTATATCTCCAAAGCCATAGCCTTTGCCGCTACCTGATAAAGAAGCGCAGCCAAAGCCAATTTTTGATAATTTAATCGATTTGAAGTTAGAAAATTGCATGGCCAATTCTTAGCATTAAAGATAAAAACTGAAAAGAATGAAACTAATACATCTAGCTCACCGCGGTGAAGCACAGGAATTTACAAAGAACCTAGACCTTGTGGCCCACTCAGAGATTAACGGGCTCTACCTTGGTGAGAAAATCGCTGTCCTCATAAGTGATGAGGGGATCTATAATACCCTTTCAAAAATATCACTTTGCCTTGGGAAATTTAAGTTTGATAAAATTCTAAACTTTGGTATCGCAGGAGCCCTTGATTCTAAGCTTGAAATTGATGAGATCTATCAAATAAGAACCAGTTACTCTTTTGGAGATAAACCTGAGTTTAAAAGCTTCACCAGTAAAACAAATTCAATTATTGACTGTATTTCAACTCACGAAAGAGTTTTAAATCTAGAGTTCGCAAATAAGCTCTCTTCTTTTGCAAAGATAGTTGATCGAGAACTTTGGGCCGTGGGCTTTGCTGCAAAACAAGCCAATATTCCTTTTGAATCTTATAAACTAATATCAGATTACGCTGGAAAAACTGATTGCTTTGATATTAAAAATAAAGCTCTATCCTTTTCAGAGAAGCTCTTCTCTTTTTATCAAAAGTTAGAAGATATTGAGACACCAAACTATCAGTACACGCCTCCAATCTCTATGAGTTTTACTAATAAAGCTCGCTATGAAAAACTCATAACACTTGCTGTAAATAAATATGAATATACAGAAGAGCTCATTTTAGAAAAAATAAATACTCACGAAATTATTAATGAAAAGATTAGAGAAAAAGCCAAAGTTTCAATTCTATTAAATAGAATTGAAGAATTCATAAACCCAATAAATACTAAAGCGAAATTTGCTCTTGATCAAAATTTTTCTATTTTTACAAAGATTGGTGCAAAAGTTAATTACGATAAAAACCTTGAGAACAAATCATTTTCTTTAGTTATGGAAATTAATTCTCAAACAAACCTAGATAATCTAAAGCGCTCTATTGATCTCTTTAATATGTCAAAGCATAACCAAATTTGGAATGGAAGCTTTGATGTTTGAAAAAATCTTTATTGAAAAAGATATTAAAGATAACACCTATACAAAAAAAGTTCTCACACACTTCAAAGACACCCCTATTCAATACTTAGATAAGGTTGAAGACGTTTGGGGAAGAGTAAAAAAGCCCTATCTTCAAAAAAGAACGAGCCTAAACCTCTTTATTGGGAAGAAAATGGGAGAGCTTGTAAAAGAAGCTCCCGACGCCTATGGAATGGGGGAACAAAAGCATTACTATTTTATCCATGCCTATAACTGCATCTACGAGTGCCAGTACTGTTATCTTCAAGGATATTTTAACTCTCCAGATATTGTTTTATTTATTAATCATGACGAAATCATTCAGCAGATGCAAAAAAAAGTAGATATGAATCCCGATTCTTGGTTTCATGCGGGTGAATTTTCTGACTCTTTAGCTCTTTCACATATTACTGATGAATGGAGTGAGTATTGGGATTTTTTCAAAAAGAACAAGCAAGCTAAACTCGAACTTAGAACAAAATCTGTAAATATAAAATCAATAATAAATCTTGAGCCCCTTGAAAATGTTTTTGTAAGCTTCACACTTGCGGGATTTGAAGAGGGAAAGAAGTTTGATTTAAAAACTCCCAGTGTCAAAGCCAGACTTAAAACAATTGAAAAACTTGTCAATAAAGGTTTTAAAATTGGAATACACTTTGATCCGATCATCTATACAGAATCAACGATTGAAAGCTATAATGAAATAATTGGCTTTATCGCAAAGCTTATCCCAAAAGAGAAACTTGGATATATATCTATTGGTGTCGTTCGTTTTACAAAAGACGTCTACCGGGAAGTAGAAAGAAATTACTCGGATTCCTCAATGCTTCATCAAAATTTTATCAAAAGCTTTGATGGTAAAGTTCGCTACTCTACACCAATGAGAATGTGGATTTTAAATACAGTTAAAGATATTTGTATAAAGAATAATATTGATGAAAATGTTATTTACTTATGTATGGAAAATGATTAATTAAATTCTTTTAAGTGGAAGATTCTTCTCAATCCAGTTTTTATAAAATTCAAGATTTACAGCAAATGTTTTCTCACCCTCTTTTGTCGAGTGAATTCCAACTAATTTACCATCTAAATAAAGAGGCCCACCTGAGTCTCCAACGACACTCTTAGTATCAACTAACTCTAGATGCCTCTCTAATACACTATTTAATTTGGGATTAGTCCAAGTTCTTTTATTTTTACCCGATCTTGCTCCAAAGCCAACTCTATCAATACCAACACCACGCTCTAGAGATTCAGCTGTATTAATATCCATTGAAACAGGAGTGATTTCTTTTGGTAAATTATGCTCAAGAACAATAAGGGCCAAATCGTTTTTAAAATTTGAAAGCTCTTTATTGTATTCACTGTGAATAACAACTTTTTTAAACTTAACTTTTGTATTTGAGTTTTTATAACAATGAGATAAATGAACATATCCCTCATCGATATTTTCAACAGAATGTGCTGCCGTTAAAAGAACATTTCTTTTAATTAAGACTGCTGAAGAAGTATAAATCTCACCACCTCTATTTACTTCAATTAGTAGAGATGAACTAAATTGATTCCAATCAAAGAAGTTTTTTTGTGAATTAATGGCCAAATTGTGAGTACTTTCTAACATCTTTTATCCTTGTGAAGTTATTTCACTTCACTATTGTTTCAAAATTTATGCCGAATTTCTAATAATTTTGTTTCAATATAGTTTTGTGCGTTATATTAATGAGTTATGATTGATTATTCAGTAAATTTACCGCTAAACTGGAAGGAGCAACTCGCCACCAAAGGCCATTTCATGGACACTTTGGCTCTTCAAGATGCCCTCTATAAAGCCACTTTGTCTTGTGACTACGAATTTATCGATTCTGCCTTTAAAGAACTTACCCACAAAGAGGGAAACTTATTTAAGTATCTGTCTCAATTTGAAAACTTTCAATCGATTGAATTTATCTTAAGTCTCAGAGATTCAGAAAACTCCTGGGAAGAAGATGGTATTTGGCATGACGATGGTTCAAGAAAACTCGCCTTCTCTTTATCCTTAACAAAAAACTCGCATCTTATCGAGGGTGGTCTTCTTGAGATTAGAAAAAAAGACGAACTGGAATCTTTAAAAATTCCTCCATTTGAATTTGGTGAAATTGTCGTTTTTAAAACAGGTACATCTGGCTTTGAACACAAAATCAATCAAGTCACTTTAGGAAAAAGATTTATAATCGCAGGCTGGTGCTCTTAAGAACTACCCAGTAATATCTCGTGCCTGTTCAATAAAACCTGGATTTGTAAGACCGTTATTCATTGCAATCTCCAAAGCTGCATCAAATGCCATTTTTCTATATTGAACTAAATAAGTAATAAGCCAACCACCAATTCTATTAGCTGAACCACAGTGGATAAACCAAGTATCAGTTTCGTTAATCGATTCACTTAATTTATTGCAAGCCTCTTTATTTAAAACTCCATCAACCATTAGAGGAAATTGAATATATTCCATTCCTAATTTTTGACAAGCTTCTTTTTCAAAAGAAAAATCCATCTCAGAATTATCTCTCATATTAAATACTTTCGTTACTCCACGCTCTTTAATGGCTTCAAAAGATTCCGGGCTTGGTTGACCTGCACATAATAAGTTATCTACTTGCCATAAAAACATTAGTCCTGGCACATCATTTAATCTTTGAGTCTTCATTATTATTCCTTATAAACTTTCGAAACTTTCAACAATATTATTTACACCTAGTGAGTTTTGATTATAGAGCTCATCCGCCTTATAAGCCGACTGACCAAAATGACCATTAATCCCAAGGTTCTTTACTGAAAATTCTGCTTTTGCATTTTTTAACTGAGCAACTAAATTAACACCAAAGCCACCAAAGACTTGATGATCTTCAATCGTTATAAGTTTGTTATTACTCTTAGCTAAAAGAGTTTTGATTTCTTCAATATTAAAATCATTTGTAGATGAAACATTTAATACAGAAACATTTTTACCTTTTGATTTTAACTCTTCTTTTGCTTGAAGCGCTTTAGATAGAAGTGGACCACATGCTGCAATAACACCGTCCGTTCCATCAGCGAGAACTTGAGCTTTTCCAAAGTCAAAATTTGTATTTCCATAATTTTCTGGAAAGTTTTCTCTCCCTACAAAGAAGATATAAGAATAAGCTTGCTTACCTTCTTCTTTGGCTTTAGCAATTGAGTCTATAGCTTTACTCATTAAGGCCTCAGCCTCATGAGAACAAGAAACAACAATTGTTTTTGTATAAGGAATTGATCCCATTGCACTTAGGTATGTTGTCGACTGGTGACTTGCTCCATCCGCTGCATCTTGAAAGCCAGTATGAGAATACACAGCAATCATTGGACACGATGAAAGTGCGGCCATTATATGAGGAAGATTTCCTTTTGTAATACCAAAGGCTGCAAAAGTATCAACAACAGGAATAAATCCGGCCTTTGAAATTCCAGCAGCACATCCAACCATATTAGACTCAGCAATACCGATATCAATCGAGTGAGTAGGAAATTCTTTATGAAAAGGTGCAACTCCCGTTGATCCTTGAAGATCACTTGAAATTGATATTACTGGTTTATTATTTTTTACAGCTGCTACCATTGCTCTTGCAAAACCAGCTTGAGCCTTTTCTTTCTTTACTGTTGAATCTGCGGATGTTTTTGATTCAGGTTTTACTGTTAATTCTTTTGCCCATGAAATAAATTCTTCAGGTGTATTACCTTTAAAAATTTCATCAATAAATCCCATTATATCTTCAGAGTAAGCTTTAACAGGAAAACCATGTCCACCAGACTTAGCCTCCTCTGTCGCTTTTACGCCATAACCTTTTACAGTTTTTACCCAAAGGCAAACTGGTGCATTTTTAGACTCGGAAACTGCTTTTTCAAACCCGTGGTAACAAGCTTCAAGGTCATTTCCATTTTCAATTTTAATAACATTCCACCCAAGAGACTCAAAAGATGCAAGAGATGGGTTCATTGAAAATGAATCTTCAGAAATTCTTCCAGAGAGTTTTGTATCATTATCTGAAACCATTAAAATATATGGATTTAAATTACCGGCTTTAAAAAGACCCGGAATTGCTGCAAATGATTCCTTTGCCTCACCTTCCATACAGGCTCCATCACTCATAGTACAAATTGTTACACGATCATTTCCAGAAAGCTTATCACCCATAGCAAGGCCCTGTGCTTGAGGTACAGATGATCCAAGTGGTCCATTAGATAGAAGAACACCTTCTGGATATAAATGACTCTCTCCATGTCCTGTAAGCTTAGATTCAATACTTCTAAATCCCTTAAGTGCATTAAAGTCTAAATCACCAAAACCAAGATTTGCTCTTAGTGCATAGATACCATTTTCACCGTGTCCAATATCATTTACAAAGTTATAGTGGTTAAACCAGTCATCATTTTTAAATATTAGAGCGTGAACAGCACTCATAGCCTCGGCAGCTCCAGCAGGTCCACCCCAGTGACATGCAGCCCCTCCATTTACAGCTCCAAGATCCATTAATGCTAAAAGACCTCTGGTTGTGTCTGGGCATCCACAAACAACGTCATCACCCTTAAGACCTTTAATCGTCTTGGCATATTTGGGTTTGTTTTTGGGTGCAGTGTGTAAAGAGTTTTTGATTTTAAGTGCGCTTATACTCATGAATTTATCCTTAAATTAATGTTTTTAATAATTTGCCACTAGAAACTTCTTTTTAAAAGGCTAAAATCACGATTTTGCTTAATATTGGCTTGCATTATCATGTAAACTTAAGTATTTTTTGGTGCTCGAAATTTAAAAATAAGAATTTACGGATTAAAAGGATATTTATTATGGCACGTACATGTGATTTAACTGGTAAGAGAAGACAAGTAAACAACAAGGTTTCTCACTCAAATATTAAAACTAAGACTTTAAAGCAAGTAAACTTACACACTAAAAGAGTTTTTGATCCTGAAACAGGAAAAACTGTTAAGTTAAGACTTTCTGCTAAAGCGATCAGAACTTTAGATAAAGTTGGATCTCTTTCTAAGTTTTTAAGAAAATACGCAAATAAATACGTTTAAGAAAGAACTTAAGTTTCATTCTAAAACGATATAAAAAAAGGACTCTTTCGAGTCCTTTTTTTATATTTTTTACTTCAATTATAGTTTATTTTACGTATTGAATTTCTTTAATTTTAAATCCCCAGTTATTAACTGATGCATCTGAAAGAACTCCTACTTTAATTGTATCCCCTTCAATATAGTCCGATACATAGTCCTCATGAGTACTTGTTATTTTTTGAATAACTTCATCACTCGCACTTTTTATTGTTACAAAGTCATAGTTATTTTCCATATCAATTTTTTCGAAAACAACTCTTACATATCTTGCACCTTGAATAACAAATTCTTTTGAACTATCTGAATCATTACCATAAGGGTGAATCGATTCATGAGACTCTGCTTGAGAAACCCATTCACTTGGTTTTGGCTCATAAGGCCTTGGAGCAACAATACCACTTAAAAAGTTATAGGCATCAACTCTTCCTTTTGAAACTGTCTTTTTAGCGTATGCTTTTCCATATACAGAAGAGCTCATTAGTCTTTGTCTTAAGTCCTTGTGACTCGTTCTTCCGTTCTCAGAAATATAAAGTCCAATAACACCTGATACATGTGGTGTCGCCATACTTGTACCCGAAAATACATCATAGCTATTATTTGGAACTGTACTTAAAATATTTCTACCTGGTGCTGATACATGAACTGTCTTTGATCCATAACAAGAAAAATAGGCAAGCTCATCATTGTAATTATGAGCAGCGACAGAGATAACATTATCTACATCATAGTTTGATGGGTAGTGAGGTTGACTATCATTATCAGTTGAAGAATTACCCGCAGCTGCTGTAAAAACAATTCCTGCATCACGTGCTCTTTCGATTGACTCTTTCAAAGCTTGAGAGCTTCCGCCTCCGCCCCAAGAGTTACTCATAATATCAACGTTTATTTTTGTAGCATAATCGATTGCATTAATTGCATCTGCAGTAGAACCACTACCTTGATCTGTTAAGAATTTAATTCCAACAATTGAAGCGTTGGCCATAACACCTGCAACTCCAATATTATTATCATGCTCTGCTGCTATCGTTCCTGCACAGTGAGTTCCATGTCCGTTTCCATCCATTGGGTCACCATCATTATTTGCAAAGTCATAACCGTGGATATCATCGATATAACCATTACCATCGTCATCTACACCCTCGACACCATTGAGTTCTGCTTCGTTGGTCCAAATATTATTTTTTAAATCCGGGTGATTATAATCAACACCTGTATCAATTACGGCGATTTTAATTTTCTTATCACCTTTAGTAATTTTCCAAGCTTCTTTAACATTAATATCTATGCCCGCTTTACCACTATTAGATGAGTTCCCACGCGTACCAGCGGGCTCATTATTTCCAGTATTAATAAGTCCCCACAATTCTCCAAACTTTGGATCTTGGCTTTTATTTCTTACTTTTTTACCGATTGCTCTATAGATAAAGTTTGGCTCAGCATATTCTACAGCTGGGTCATTATTTAACTTTTCTATTGTGGCCATCGCTGATTTATTCGTTGTTTTAAAAAGAACAAAATTTCCGGCTCTTAAATTCATAAGACGTTTTACATTTAAACCGTAGTTAGACTTTCTAGATAAGAAGCTTCTAACCTTTGAAGACTTTAGTTTTACAATAATCTCTCCTGGAACTCTTTCGGCTTCAGAACTTTTAGATGCAGAGTATGCAGTTGTCGCTGCCCCTACCAGTAATAAACTTATTAACGATTTTTTCATTAACTCTCCTAGAATTTTTTGTATCCCTTATTTTATTACGAAGTCGAAAAAATAGAGTCAGGGTAAAAAAGACTAACGCGCCTTTTCAAGAGAGGAATCCTCGGAATTATTTTCTTATAGATAAATACTTAAAAATATAAGAATATATACATATGAGTAATATATTAAATAAAAGTAGTCATCCAGTTCACGTAAATAGAATCCCAGTAAGAATGTGGTGCTTACGTGATGAAATTGAACAAGCTGTCTCTGAGCGCATGAAAGAGTGTGCAGAAAAAGGTGTTGAGCTTGATATATCGGACATCAAAGAATTCTATACAAAAGTTAAAAAAGATTTTAGCTCGTCGGCTACACAAAACTCTGAGGATAAGTCTGACGTATTGTCTTCAGAACAAAACACTGAAGACGAAAAAGATGCTCTTGAAAAACTAGAAGATATTGAAGCCAAAGAAAAAGATGAACATACAGATAATACTGAATCATCTCCAGATCAAGAAACAGAAGCAGCACAAATTGCAGAAATGATTGATCAAGGTGAACCTAATTCAAAAGAAAACTCAACTGTTAGCAAAAGAGAACGTATCCTTCCAGATGCCAGCAAGATTTCTAAGGGGTTCGCATTTTTATCTGATATCGATATGGTAAAAATATTATCATTTAGCTCCCAAGGTTTTACGATGGGTAAAAATGTATGTATCGAATTTTTGATACCAAATGGTTTTACTATGACAGGCGAAGTAGTTGCCTCAAATCATGTAGGTCGAAATTCTAAAATTATCTCTGAAAGTAAATTAGACTACAGAATAATGACAACATTTTCTTTTTTATTTGATCAAGAAAGAGATAATCTTAGAGAATTTTTAAAATCAATTGAACCAGATATCCCACCGTCTCCAAAAAAACTTAAACGTCCTATGGATGATGATGAAGATGATGAATTTGAAGATCTTGGTTTCTAAATGAAATCAAAAAGTATCGACAATTTAAAAAACTATTCAACAATCTTATTATTTTGCTTTTTTTTCACTGTTCTTTTTTTAGGTGGAGTTAGTGAGATATTCAAACAAAAAAATAAAGACTTTTCCAATTTAAATAATATTCAGAATCCAATAAGGGCTGATATTTTAGCAAATTTAAAGACTATAAAAATCAAGAACAATCTAGGGACTTATACCTTGTCTAAAGACGATAAAACTTGGTTTTTACTTGAACCAAGACTTATGCCTGCCAACTCAAAAAGAATAAATACAATTATTAACTCCCTTAAAAATTCTTCTGTAAAATCAGAGCTTGAAAACGAGCCGATTAATCTAAGTAACTTTGCCCTTGAAAATCCCTCACTTAGAGTCGATTTATTTTCTGAACTAGATGAGCAGCTTAAAATTCAGATTGGTCTCATAAATCCTATTAACGATACATCTTACATAACAGTAAGTGGTGTTGAAAAAATTTACCAAATGAACGTTTTTCACCGGTCTTTTCAATTTGTAAAAATCAGTGATCTAATTGACTCATCCATTTTTTCTATGCCCCTTAAAGATATCAACGAATTCAAGCTTTACAGCCGTGACTTCAAAGACCCCATCAATAAGCTTCAAAAAAGAAATACTAATTGGAAAAGTAAAAAATACAACTCTATTACGAAAGAGAACGTTGATAAAAAGATTCAATCTATCTTAAATATAAAAACTTACATGATTATTGATAAGAAAAATGAAGATCTGGAAAACTTGATTAACAACTACCTTGAAAAACCACTTTATAAGATTACTATCAAAACAGGACAGAAAAAGGTAAAATACAAGATATCTTCACTAACAAAATCTATTCCTGAATTAAAATTAGAAAAAAGACAATATTTTTTAATGACGGCCTCGGATAGAAAGTACACCTATGTTTTACAAAAAGATTATTTAAAAGATTTTTATATTCGTTATAGTGATCTAAAGTAGCGATTAATCTATTTTTCTAAGTAAGCTAACACCGTCTTCAAATGGAATAAAAATAGATTGAAATTGAACTGATTCTTGAATGTATTCATGAAGTTTTTTAATATTTGCAGCTGTTTTCTTTTTAGTCACAATCTCTTCATCTAAAAAGCTTCCTCTCCAATAAGAATTATCAATTAAGACTAATGCCCCTTTATTTAATTTAGGGTAACACAGCTCTAAAAACTTTAAGTAATCTGCCTTAACTCCATCAATAAGAATAAAATCAAATGAACCCTCCTGAGCTTCAAATACTTCAAAAGCATCTGCTTGATTGTAATCGATTTTTTTAATCCAATCGTTTGGCCAATTAAGGCTATTGAATACAGTTTGAAGGTCGTCTCGTTTTTCAGTTAAAGTTATTTTTTCAATTTGATCCTGGTTAAGTAAATACCAAAATGCACTCTGTCCATACCCAGATCCGAATTCAAAAATTGTTTTGGGGCGATGCCAGAAAAAAAGAAAATTTATAAATGAACCAACATCATTTTTAATTGCCGGAAAATTTAATTTTGATTCTTGTTCTTTTAAACTTTGATAAAGCTCTTTATATTCAGTGCTCAATTTTTGGTAAGGCACCGATTCGGAAAAATCTTTAAGTTGGTTAAAATTAAATGGATAGTCTCTCATACTAAAAAAAAGCCACCTAAAAAAGGTGGCCTATAAAAACTCATTGTAAATCAATGACTATTTAATTTCTTTATGAAGAGTATGCTTTCTAAGAAATGGATTATATTTTTTAATCTCTAATCTCTCTGGATGCGTCTTCTTGTTTTTTGTAGTTGTATAACGAGAAGGTGACTTACCTATCTTTCTAGCTTCAGTACACTCTAATGTGATAATAACTCTTGGCCCCTTTGCCATATTTCCTCCGATATCTTAATTCTTTTTAATTTTGTCCTATTAGGATTGGTAACTTACTATTTTCATGCTAAGTTTGACAAGCAAAATCATAAATTAATGGATAAATATATGAATATAAATCAAGAAAACTGGACATACTCTCACTACAAGGCAAAAGAACTTAAAGCTTTTATCTCATTTGGTGCTAGTGCTGACATTTTAGATGATCAATTTATTTACTACGCCACCGTAACTGACTCAGAGCACAACGATGTATTACAAGAAGAATTTTCTTCAATTGATGACGCTTGTGGCTTTCTTAACAAGAAATACTCTAATCTTTGGGACTTTATAGATGCAAGAGCATCTAAAAAAGACGCTGGTGGCTGCTCAAGTTGTACTGCTCACTAGGTACTTGGAAGGCTTTGTAGTTCAAAATATTTATTCATCCATTCTGTCACAATGAGTGCAGATTCATCGATAAACGAATCATCCGCCCTCTCATCAAATAACGAAGTATTTATTAAGGTCTCACATAGATTTGCTACAACAATTGGGTGCAATAGATCAGAAGTAATATCAATTTCCAGTATTTTCGATTTTTTAATCGTCATTTCAATTTCAAATTCTTTTGTACGCTCACTCACTATAAACTTTGGTGTCTCTTCATAAATCCACTGAGGTGATTTGAGCTTCTTTAAATACTCGCTATCAATAGCTCTTTTATAGAGTTCATGATTCTCATCTATATATTCAATCTGTTCAATATCACAAAACTTTTTTGCCATTGTATCTATAAACATTTTATTGGTCATACCATCTTTGGCATCATTTAGATTTGAGACTACGCTTCTGACAGACTGAATGCTTTTAGATTCAAGATCGGACTTATTGGAATGAATATAATGATTTAATTTCTCAAGATCAGAGTTAACAAGCATTGTTCCGTGATGAAAAGCTGTATCTTTTTTTTCTTTATAAGCGCTACCAGAGATTTTTCTTTTTTGACTCTCATCTAGCCGCATGTCACCTCTTTTAGAAAAAACAGAATTAACACCCAGCTCTTTTAAAACATCGACAATAAACTCGTGATTCCAATTGATGTTGTGATGAGCTTTATCTGCAATAAAAGAGAAGTTAACATTTTCTTTATCATGATAAACACAGCCCCCACCAGACTGCCTTCTTACTAACTGAATATTATCTTTAAACATTGCAGTTAGGTTGCATTCAATCCATGGGTTTTGAAAGCGTCCCATTACAACACAGGGTTCGTTTATATAGAGAAAGAGTTTTCTTGAGTTCTCAAGAGCCCCTACTAATAACTCATTTTCTATTGCCAGATTAATGTATGGATCAGAAATAGTTGATATAAAAGTATGTTTAAATAAAGGCTTTATTGAATCTCCTTATATAGCAGCGCAGCAAATCTATATAGTTTCTTGTTTTATCGGATAGTTATAATGTAGAATAATTGAAAAAAGAAGGATTAAAAATGATAGCCGTGTTTGGATTAGGACATGTCGGTATTGTTACGGCCATCTGTCTTGCCGAAAAAGGATTTTCAGTTATAGGAATCGACAAAGGTGCCGAGAAAATCACTAGTCTTAAAAACTCTAAATTATATATATTTGAAAAAGGTCTTCAGGAATTATTTGAGAAAAATAAGTCAAAACTTCAATTCTCTACAAACTCTCAAGATGCAAAGATTGCCACAGAGATTATCGTATGCGTAGGAACTCCAAGTCTTGCTGGCGGAGCTGTTGATTACTCACATATAAATTCAGTATGTGAAGAGATATCTGCCCTAACCAAAAAAAGTAACACTTTAAAAAATATATTTTTTAGAAGCACTGTTCAACCAAAAACGACAAGAACTAAACTTACAAAACTAGTTAATAACAAAACGGTTAATATTTTCTTCTATCCAGAGTTTTTAAGAGAGGGCTCCGCTGTTGAAGATTTTCTCAATCCAAACCAAACTATTATAGGGGTAGAAAGCACAGATAATCCTTCATCTATTAGTTCAGATATCATCAAAGGTTTTGATAATGTAAACTATGTAGACTACGAAGTTGCCGAGATGATCAAGTATGCGAATAATTCATTCCATGCACTTAAAGTTGCTTTTATAAACGAGATTGCCACCGTAGCGAAAGAATACGATGTCGATATATCTTCACTACACAAAGTCTTTATAGGTGATGATAAACTCAATATCTCCACTTCATACTTAAAACCTGGATTCGCTTTTGGAGGACCTTGTCTTACAAAAGATACTAGAGGTTTTTTGGAGATGGGCTTAAAAAAAGGAATTAAAACTCCCCTAATTCAAAATATTTTACCAAGTAATAATGAACACCTTATGAGGTTTATCGCTCAAATTGAGAGTTTTAAAGCATCCAAAGTTTTATTTTGTGGTATCACTTTTAAGAAAGGGACAAACGACATAAGAAATAGCCCCATAGTAGACCTAATGAGCCTTTATTACCAAAGACCTAGCTACAACAAGAAGATTGTTCACGTCCTTGATGAAGAAAATATAATTGAATCCCTAAGATCTTCTTCGAGGCTGGCTCCTTACAAAATCATGTCAAAGCTAGAGCAGCTCGACGAAGAGTATGACTTAATAATCTTTGGTACCAAAGTAAATGATTCAATAATTGAAAAATATAAAAATACAAATATTTTACACCTAGGCTTTATTTTATGAATATCAGTATTGTACTACCCACAAAAAATGAACAAGCTGTTCTTGAATCTCTAATTAAAGAAATACGCGATATATGTCTAAAAAATCAAATTAATATCAAAAACATATTTATATCCGATGACTCTCACGACGACACAAGACAGATAGCTAGAAACAATGGCGTAAAAGTTGTTATTGGTGGTGGTAAAGGTTTAGGCCTTGCAATGCTTAAGGGACTAAAGGAAGCTGCAAGCGAAGATGTTGATTTTATTTTTGCCATTGATGCCGATGGACAAGTTGACCTGAATGAGATTCCTGTATTTTTAAATGCTATTAACGAAAATAATGCTGACTTAGTACTAGGATCAAGATTTTTAACGGAAGGTCTTGTTGACTACAAATACAAATGGATCAATAGAACAGGTACACGAATTCTATCCGGTATCATGAACAAACTTACAGGATTAAAGCTCACAGACTCTCATGGTGGAATAAGGGTTATGAGAAGAGAAGTAATTCACGAATTAGATATCATTGGAAATCACACCTACGTTCAAGAAACTATTATTGACTCTCATGAAAATGGATTCAAAATCATTGAAATACCTTCTCGGTGGCTTGAAAGAAAACACGGTCAATCGCGAGTTGTTTTATCAATTCCTAAATATATATTTTACACTTTACCAATTCTTCTTATTCGTTCAGGTGCACATATAAAGTATCTTTACCCAATTGGTATTTTTATGGTTTTCATCTCTTTCATAGATTTATTGACCGTAGGTTTAATTACAAACTTTTCTTTTTTTGAAATGATAGAAAGACAGTCATTTCATTTATTTCTTTTATTATTTACTACAGGTATCAATTTATTTTTCTTTGGATTTATTTTTGAACTTCTCATGAATATTAAACGTGGGAAAAAATATTGAATCACTACCACAAACACGTAAATCAAAGTTCAAGCCGCTTATTATCTCTCGTAAATACGAGTTCATTCTCTAGCAGTTATGGATGTTTTGATAAGTCTTACTGGCACTTCAAAACAAGTGACTTCCCTAATGCGGCCAAACAACAAGCCATACTATCTCTAGCAAAATTATATTTATTCAAAAATGAAGAGAATGATTTATTTGGTTGCCCTAAAGTATTATCGATAATTGAAGGCTCAATACATTTTTGTCAGTCTATTCAACACAAAGATGGCTCATTTGATGAATGGTATGTTAACGAAAGAGGTTGGGCCGGTCCAACGGGTTACTTAATCTACGCTTTAACTGAAACGTACGCTCTTTTAAAAAGTGATCTGAGTAAAGAGACTTTAGAAATCTTAGAGGATATTTTTTCAAAATCAAAAGAACATTTAATCTTATCAGATGAAAAGCATCCACTCGCAAATCACATAGCAATAGCGATGCTTGCTATATTTAATTTATCTACAATTGATAATGATCCCAGGCTACTAAGTAGGTACGATCAACTTCTGACTCAACTTGAATCTCTATTTCACAACGATGAAGGCTGGTCAGTAGAATACGATGGTGCAGATCCTGGCTATCAAAGTGCTACGGTGAGTTTTTTATCAAGAATACACAAAATAAATAACTGTTCGCGAATTGAGACCATTTGTTTAAAGTCGCTTGAGTTCATAAAGTACTTTTGTTATCCGGATGGTAGTTTTGCTGGGTCAATCGGCTCAAGACATACGACGAATATATTTTATTTCGGAGTCGAATATTGGAATAACATAAAAAATGACTCAATTTCGCCTTGGATAAAAACGAATTTTCACAAACACACTCTCCCAAACGACCATGGAGATAACTATTTTATTTATAGAGTCCATGAACTTTTCGATGCTGGAGAAGCCTTCGCTGATACGAAATCTCCTCTTCTGAGCTATCAATCAAAAGTACTAGCAAATGCTGGGATTGAAATCGTTTCAGACTCTAAGCACTACATCGTTTTAAATAGAAATAGAGGCTTTGTATTTAAATGTTTTTCACATGAATCAAATGAATTAATTGCTGCTGACAACGGAGTTTTAATAAAATCTGAAAATAAAACTTACACAAACCTTTGGATGAATCATTCTGGATTATACTTTGAAATCAAAGAAAAGTACTTTACACCACTTACTTTCATTTTATTTAGAGCTTTCTTTCTTTTATTTTCACGAAACAGAAAGATTGCATATTATTTAAAAAATTCAATTAAACAAGTTTTGATTTTTGGAAAAAAAGAAGCTCCATTCAAAGAAATAAATTCTTTTAATTATGATGAATCGACTATTACTATAAATAAAAATATTACAAGCAAATCTAAACATAAATTTGTAGCAATTTTTGGGGACGTCTTTTATTCTCGATATGTTCCACAATCTAGCTTATTTAATTCAAAGGCTCTATCCCATCTCATTGAGACCACTGAAGAGTTTTCATGCTTTCAAGACGCTTCTTTCGAAATCAAATACAATCTAAAAAATGGAACTGTAAAAAGAGAAATTATAAGTTAATTATATTTTCACCATGATACTCAATATCTAAGCCTTTCTCTTCAAGATCCTTACTTAATCGTAATGGTACAAAAAGGCCAACTAGTTTAACTATGACATAAGTTACAAAGCCACTATAAAGAAATATAGCAATCGTTGTGAGTAAATTGTTTGAAGTACTCACGCCCAAAAAGATTGGTGTCATAAAAGCGCCAATTGCCCCTCCAATCGCATGCGTACTAAAAACATCAAGAGTGTCGTCAACTTTAAAGAGCTTATGCATCAAGCGAGCTGAAAAGTTACAAATAACTCCGGCCATCAAGCCAACTAAAACTGATTGCCATAATGTAAGTAAACCAGCACCAGGAGTTATGGCCACAAGTCCAGACACAACTGCAAGAGAAATATTAATCAGCGTAACCTTATGCGGAGTATACATGTAATCGATAAGCATCCATGTAAGTACCGAAAAAATAGGAGCGATAATAGTATTTTGAACAGCTAGTATTCCTTCTTTATTTAAAAGAAGGCTAGATCCTCCATTAAAACCAACCCATCCAATCCAAATTAAAATTGTTCCAATAAAGATGAGTTGTTGAGAGAACTTATTTTTTAAATTAAAATAATCAATTCTTCGTCCTAAGCAGTTTGCTAAAACAAGAGCACTGACACCAGAGGTCATATGAACATTAAATCCACCAGCAAAATCAATAATGCCTAAACCATGAAAGTAGCCAGAATGATTTATTACTTGATGCGCAACAGGAAAATAAACAAACAGGAGCCACAAAAAGGAAAATAAAAGCATCCCCTTATAAGAGATACGTTCTAATACTCCCCCCCAGACCAAAATAATAGCAATGCATGCAAAAAAACAATTGAAGAGCATGAATAACTCTTTACTGACTACAAGAGTCAATAAATCTGAATAGACTAAATCTCCAAAACCACCAAACCAGAGCACAAATGTCATAGGTAGTAGAAGAAAGAGTGACACTAAAGGCATTATTGCATTCTTAGATCGCGAAACTCCACAATAAACAAGAACTAATCCTGCAAGAAGTAAAATAAGTAGCAACGTCGCCAATAGAATCCAAATATTACTTAACACTTTTCAAACCTACCTCGATTAATTAACATATATTTAATCAATTATAAGAGGAAATCTATGTTAGGGATATATTTTTTTAAAGAAAATAACGGCAGCAATTATGTTCCTCTGTCACTAGAAGAAGTGGATAAACACTTATACCTTAAAAAGACTGATCGATTTAATGACATAGGAAACTTTGTTACTCAAATAGATGGAAAAATTCACAAAGTAATCTCAACAGATGAATCTAACCCGAGCGACACTAAGGTTTATGAACTGATTGAAAAGTCCTCAGATAATATCTCTGATATTGAAGGTATTTACTCCCTCATAAAGTACAATAAAAATGAAATGTCTCTTGAAATTTTTAATAATCGCTACACTTGTCACAAGGTCTATTATTATCAATCCGAGGATTTTCTAGCATTCTCTTCAAGCATGTCTGAACTAATGGATAACTTTGTCGACGACGTAAGACCACATCTTGGAAGCATAAGATCATTTGTCTCAAATGGTTTTACACTCTGCGATCAAACCCAAGTTCAGTCTATAAAAAAGCTACTTCCTACCTTTTCAATAAAAGTGCAAAATTCAACTGTAACTCTTGATAATAAATGGAATGAACAGATATCATTTAAAAGAGAAAAATCTATAAATGCAGATTCGAAAATCAATGAATACATAAATCTGTATCAAAAAGGTATCAAGAATTTTCTTCAGGCTCATCCACACAAAAAAGTTGGAACTCTTTTAAGTGGAGGTAATGATACGTCTTTTGTTCTCGCAAACTTATCTGAAGTGACTCAAAAAGATATAAATGCATATACAACAACGTTTCCTGGTTGGGCCTGGAACGAAGAAAGCTATGCAAAAAACATATCAGATAAATTTAAGTCAAACTTTAACCCAATCCCTTTTAACTCTAGTGATTTAGACTTGATAATTGACCTTATTAAAACATGTGAAGAACCTGTAGTTGGCTCTTCTCTACCGCTACATATGATAGCTGTTAAAGCGAGTGAAGAAGTTGATGTCATGTTTGGTGGTGACGGAGGAGATACTCTCTGGGGAGAATATTACCCTGTAGCAGAATACCACAAATACGTTAAAAACCTTCCCCTCTTTATTAGAAAACTTATTCACAAAACTGCGGGGCTATTAGTAAAGCTCACTGACTGGGAAAGGTTTTGGGAATTAGAACATGTATCTAAAATCTTTATAAAGAAAGATTATTACAAAGACTTCATGAGAAACCTTTGTACCTATAGACACTTTGATGAAAACTTTCAGAATGCTCTTTTCACAAATGAATTTTATTCAAATGCAGACTTGCCAAAAAGTGCACTTGAGATTGAATTCACTAAAGATAACTTTTCAGATGCATTGATAGAGGGAAAATTATTTAACGCCTTTTATACATATCAATCTTTTCACACTTATAAATCTATGGAGGGCAAGGGCCTTCCACTATACTTTCCAACGATTCAAAAAGACGTAATTGATTTAATCACAAATCTTCCTAACAAGTGGGTTAATGGTGGAACGACATTTCACAGACTAACAAATCATAAATCAATAAACAGACGTTTACACAAGAAAGCTCTTTCGAAATACCTAAGACAAGATGAGATTTACAACAGGTCATTCGATATTCCTTGGTATAATATATTAAAACCGAGAACAAAAGTTTTAGAACTTTTAGAAGCAAGACTTATTAAAAGAGGTTGGTTCAAAGAAGAAACCATTAACAATTTATTTAACGAATTCAAAAATCAAAAAGCAAAAGAGTATGAGCTTCTAGAGCTTAAGCACCATGGCTATAGAGTTTTCACCCTTTTATCTCTCGAGGTTTGGTCAATATTATTCCTAGATAAAGGTCACAGTACATCTAAATTAGACTCAACAAGTCTAGAGGACCTATTGAGTTAATGTGTGGAATTAATGGAATTCTAAATTTAAAATCTGAAAGTGATAATCACCAATCAATCTTAAAAATGAACAGGCTTTTAAAACATAGAGGTCCAGACGGCGAAGGAGTGTATACTCATCAAGGAGTAGCTCTAGGGCATACGAGATTGGCCATAATTGACCCAAGTTCAGAATCCAATCAACCCTTTAGTATTAATGATCAGTTCTTCATGACCTATAATGGTGAATGCTACAATTATAAAGAGCTCAAAAGGGATCTAGAGAGAAAAGGATATCACTTCAAGACACAATCCGACACAGAAGTTGTCTTGAATATGTATATTGAATACGGAATCGACTTCGTAAAAAAGCTTAACGGTATTTTCTCCATCGCAATATATGACAAAGTAAAAGAAAGAGTAGTTCTTATTAGAGATCGATTAGGTGTAAAACCTCTTTACTATTTCAAAGACAGTGAACAATTTATTTTCTCGTCAGAAATAAAACCCATTCTTAGCCAAACTAATAGATTTGATTTAAACACTGACTCTGTCGCTTATTACTTTTCATATCGCTATGTGCCTGGCGATGAAACTGTATTTAAAAATATTAATATGTTACCTCCAGCAACCATTATGGTTATTAAGCCAGACAATAGTTATGAAACTATTAAATACTGGGATCTAAACTCAGTTAAAATTGTAAAAATGAAAAAGATAGAAGCTTATGACAAGTTCAATGATCTCTTTTCAGACAGTGTCCAAAGACAAACAATCTCAGATGCTCCCCTTGGTGTTTTCTTATCAGGAGGAATAGACTCGGCAGCAATTGCATCTGAAGCAATAAAGTCAACTGGCACTCTCGACACTTACACAATGGACCTCAACACCGACCTTGATGAATCTAAAAAAGCGAAAGAGATTGCAAATATAATTGGAGCCAGTCATACAACTTTTAAAATCAATACAAATGACTACAATCTATACGAAAAGGCATTATTGGCGCTAGAAGAACCTCTAGGAGACAGTATTATTTCACCTACATATGCACTTGCACAGTCTGTTTCAAAAACAAAGAAAGTAGTTTTGAGTGGAGAAGGTGCCGATGAAATATTAAATGGATATGTTCATCATCTAGCTCTATTTAATGAAGATACGCTTTTCAAATATATTCCAAACTCACTTATTCATTTCGGAAGTTCAGTCTTCAAAAGACTCCCTCAGCCCGTAATAGAATCCATATTCCCCTACCCTTCAAAACTTGGAAAGAGTGGTACCAATAAAATTGCAATGCACCTTTCGCAATATGATAATAATTTTAATAGCTACAATAGCCTGGCAAATCTTTACAGCCATGATTTCCAGCAAAATTTTTCACTGAACTTTGAAAAAAACATTATAAAAGAGTACTTTGAAGGATCTCAAGAAAACTTTAAAACAAAAATTTCCAAAGCAGATTTGATGTTTTGGAATACGAAGTACACACTTGCGAGACTAGACAAATTAACAATGGCTCATGGCCTAGAGGCAAGAGTTCCATTTTTGGATCATAGATTAGTAGAACTAATGCTTTCTATGCCAAAAAAATTGATTCAAAGAGGAACGACTCAAAAGATTCCTTTAAGAGAATTTATCAAAAAGAAGTCTCCTCTATCGGCAATTTCAAATAGAAAGAAACAAGCTTTTTTCCTACCCCCAGAAGAGTCCTTTAATAAAGATCAATACAACCAATGGATCCAAAGTCTTGTCAACCAAGAAAGTCTTAACAAAGATGGAATTTTTCACACTCATGAGATACTAAAGCTCAGGGATCAAAAAAGTAAGAGTTTACTTGAAAACAAAAAAATTCTTAATATTGCGCTTTATGTTTTATGGAGAAAGTCATTTACTAATTTTTTATCAGAGGAACACTAAGTGTTAATTAACTATTACATACAGATTGTTTTATTTTTTGCGTATACTCTTTTTACAATCTCATTAGGCCTATCGTTTTTTGATGATAAGTCATCCCCTTCAATATGGACATGCTATACATCTATTCTAGCCTTATTAAGTTTTACGATTTTAGCATATAAGACTACTCGGTTGAAGCTCAAAGACTTCAAATACAAAAACTTATCTTCAGTACTACTAATCTCATTTGTATGCCTTCTCGCTGGCTCCCTCAATGCTTACAACCAGTACTCAAAAAGGGATATATGGATTGATGAAATATCACAATTCGAAAGGGCATCCCTTCAAGCTCATGAAAGTGATATAACAATTAACGCAGCAGTTGAACAACAACCTCCACTGCATTATTACCTTAACTATTTAAGTTTTAAAACATTTGATAACACTAAAATTGCACCAAGATTTTTTTCTATCGTTTTTTATCTTTTATTCTGCTTTGTTACTCCAATATTCGCATTTCTAATTACTGGAAGTATACTTAATTCAGCTCTTTCCTCACTATTAGTCTTAGCAAGTTATCACCTAACCTTTTATTCAATCGAAGGTCGCCCCTTCATCCTTGCTGCTTTTTTTGGATTCATTTACCTAATAAGTATTTTTAACAGAATAGAGTTATTAAGTAGAAACGAGAAAGTCTCACCTCTCTTAGACACCTCTTCTAGAATAAATACAATAGCTTCAGCTGTACTGCTAGCTCTAACAATAAGTATTCAGCCTGCACTGTTAATGTTAGTAGTCGTTTTGCCTCAAATATTCAGCTCGACAAAAAAGAACTTCATTAAAATCTTTAGCGAGCATGCTCTAGTCGCTTTTTTACTATCTCCAATATTCTTTATCATTTATAAAAAGAGTGTTGAGATGAATCAGTTCAGAGAACAGATCTCGGTAAGCTCTCTAATAGCTAATCTCAAAACTAATACAGTGGAATTATGGTATTTCTTAATATCTACTAATATAACTTACCTTTTTCTTATCATGATCATTTTTATTCTTTTTACAAAATCAAAAGATAGATTAAGATATACAGCTCAAATTGTACTACCTAACATACTACTACCAACATCAATTTTAGTGTTTATGACTATTTTTATAAACTGGGGTGTTTATCATAGGTACTACATAATAATGAGTTCTTTAACACTTGTATCTATAATTTATCTGCTTAGAGAATTCAAAGTGAACAATCCAACAAACAAATTCATCTATATATTTCTACTCCTACTTACTTTTGATCTTGGCCAGACAATAGATTCAAAGTACTCAAAGTTTCAGGAGTTAATCCCAACAGAAAAAATCTATAGGTTTCTATCAAAAAATGCTAAAAAAGATGATCTAGCCTTGTTCTTAAACTTTACCCTATTGGGACAGTGGAGAGGTGACTACTGGGTTGCACAAAATATCTATTACACAGAAGAAAAAAGAACAGCAAAGCTACTTAAGAAAAGCTTGGGTAACGACTCGATCCCCTATATTTCGAAAAGCGATTTGAATAGAAGCCAAGAGCCTACAAGTATTTACTTACTTCAAAGACTGAATTGGAATAAGGTCCAGCTCACAAACCTTTATAAAAAACTCAATTTAGAATACCTAGGAAGTTTTAATAAAGATTATTTTATTTTCAAAAAAACGATTCGTTCAATCAATGAATGGAAAATTTTCCTGAGAGATATTATTAAAAATGTTGATCGAGAATTTAGGTTTGCTCCACTAGAGGCTCTTATATTTTACTCTATTTCTGAAAAGAACGAACAAGAGTTTCAACTTCTAATGAAAGAATATGTTACAACAAAGGCACATCCAAAAGAGGGTAGCAATTATGAAAAGAGTGAATATATTTTAAATATGGAAAACGAAAAAGCGAAGAGAATCAAATTATTAAATGAGGCGTGGATAAATGGTTACTAGCCTTGAAAGTTATTTTAATTAATTAAATAGACTCAAGAAAAGAGTAAACGAAACAAATACGGAAGTAAGAGTATGAACATAACCTCATGGATAAAGCAGAATAGATCAACAATACAACTCTACCTTGTTTCACTTATCTTTTTTATCTATCACTATAGCTTAAATAAAGAGATAATATTCTCGCCCTTATTTGCTGACGAGTGGTACTATGCAGTGCCAATAGAGCTATCAAAGCTTCACCTATGGCCAAATTTTTCATTTGGTCACCCTCCCCTCTATCATCTTTTCACTTCATTTTATTACTCAATAATAAGTAGCACACCAAATATACTACATTTTATAAGTTTTATACTTTCATACTTGTTAGTGTTTTTAATTTTACGGATATTTCACAAAAGAAATTCTTTACTCAGCGGAATAATTCTTGTCATGTTGCTATATGGTGACAATTACTTTGTTCTTAACTCTTCCGCTGCACATCCAATAATACTCGGTAGTATATTTTTATTACTAATGCTTTTTTCAGAAAATAAAAAAAGAACAACTCTATTAAGTTGTTTTGCTTTTTTCACAAGGGAATCGTTATTAGTTTCTGTACCTATGCTTTTTATAAAGCAAGGATTAAAACGAAGTTATTTCTTCATCTACCAACTTGTAGCATGCGTAAGTGTTTACTCTTACTACTACTACATGAAAAATGATATCATGATGAATGATCAGGTTAAATACAGATTACATCTTAAACAAGAAGTTATGACGTTTAAGCTTAGGCATTTCTTAGAGTTTTACACTAATCTTTTTTTTAATTACAACAATTTACTAATTGGTTTCCTACTATTATTTGCTCTTTATTTTTCAAAAAGAAACAAATTAATTGCTAGCTGTTTGATTGGTGCATTTCTTCATAGTATGTTTTTTGCGTTTTACACTGAACACAGCTCTAGAGATGCTTACTATTCTAGTTTCTTGATCTTTACAGCAATAGCAGTTATGAGTTCAGAATATATCAATTACAAAAAGATAGCTTACAAGATATTACTTTGTGCTTTCCTTATTTTTTCCTCTTATCGTAACTATGACCTATATATTGAAATGAAACAGAACTCATCATACAAAAAGTTCATACAAAACACATCTGTAAAAGTTTTAAAGACAATAAAAAAATACGAACTAAAATACCTATTAACTGATTTCGTTATATCATCGGCATTTAAGTCTAAATACATGGGGTATCATGACTTGCCTGATTTAAATGCATACTTTATAAGAAATTTTCATCACGAAAGAAAATATTTCAAAACACCAGATATTATTGTAGATACATCTCACCACTGGGTAGAAAAAGCAAAAGAGCTCTTTCCGTTATACATTAATACCGATTACAAATTTTTGTACTCATATGGTGAAAATGATTTCAAAGTCGATGTCTACATACTAAAGAGTAAACTCAATAAGACAATTGACTCCAAGAAGAAATAAACTTACTCTTCGTACAAACGGCATCAATCTTTAAGTTATTCGCTTGTAGTTTTTCGATAAAGTCTTTAACAGAGTCTTCTCGTCCATGTAGTTCAGGGGAAACCAGACAGATCTTTAGACCATGTTTTTTAATTATTGAAACGTTTTGTTTTGTTAGTATAAGATCTTCAAAGCAATCAACCCAAACCCATGATGCCAACTGACTGTTCGTAACCGCAAGCTCTAGAGGCTCTATACTAGAGTATCGAACAAAGAACCTGTTATTTCCCTTTGAAGAAATGTCATAGAAGGTTGGCAAACTTGTATCTAAAAAAAGGTAATCTGTAATTTTATGCTTTTCCAATATTTCGATTACAGATCGTTCAATACCGTCACATTTAATATTTAATATTATTCCATTATGGGAAAAGCTTTTTAAATATTCAGAAAAGTCTTCTCCATCCACAAATGGATCATGAGCTAAAATGATTCGACCTTCGGGCCCTGCCCGTAAATCAACTTCAACCCCAAAACTTCTATCTGTAGACAATAACTCTTTAACTGTATTAACTCTATGTGAAAAAACTCTCATCTTTTTTCCCCAAAACGAAGCTTAAAACTATATAGGATCGTTCTTTTTATAAACTTAAAACGACTACTCCATGTCGTATTCCATTTAGAGTGACCATGAACTCTATCAGGAAATTTAACGTCAAAACGCTTTATCTTTAAACTATTTAATTTTGCCATATAATACATATATAGGTCGAATGAAAAATCCGAAGGAATACTTTCAAGCTTTTCAAAAAAAGATTTGGGAAGGATATTGGGCTGAGCATTAATTTCATATAAAGATGTTTGAAATAAAAGACTTTCAAAAATTCCCATACCAAAAGAAAATACCTTGTCTCCAAGTTTACGTTCTACACGTCTACCTTTAACAAAAGAATCTTTCGTAACTAATTCAGATGCAATAATAAAATCTTTTATATCTGTTTGAAAGTCAGCATGTGTCCAACCAATAAAGTCCCCAGTAGAGACCTTAAGCCCTTGCTTTATCCCATTGCCATAACCTATATTCTTATTGATTTTATGAACAAAAAGACGATCACACTCAAAACTTACATCCTCGAATGATCCATCTGTTGACCCATTATCAACCAATATCACTTCATATTCATCAAGAGGGATGAATATTTCATTAATCCTATTGATTAGAGTTAAAACATTATCACCTTCGTTAAAACAAGGAATAACCAATGAAAATTTTATTTTTCTCTCTTTAATAATTAGATTCCTTTTTACATAGAATAAATATGGTTACTATCTTTAGTAAAAAATCGTTGCCAATACTCAAAGGTCTTTAGCTCGTCGGGGGTTCCCCAGCTTATATACTGATCCACTAAAAAACATTTTACTTTCATATCATGACTTAGAGCTACATCTATCATTGAATCTAAATAATATTCATTATTAATTTGGATGTTCTCATCTTCAAGAGTTTTATAAAGAGTTGATAAGACCTCTTTGTTTTTAAAAATAAAAGACCCCGTTATTAGTAAATTTTCAAACCCAGCACTTGGCTTCTTTTTTAATTCCGTTGAGATGATCTTATTATTTTTTAAGTTAACCCATCCATAATGTTCAGGCTTGATTACTGAATAAGGATAATCTTTAGTACAAAGAACAATAAGGTCGAAGGGTTCTTGAATTTCTTTATTTAGTTTATTGTAATCAATATGAAGAGCACTGTCACAAGCTGTAACAAAAATCGGGAGTGTATTTTTGATATTTGCAACTCCAGCAATTGTACTTGTCGCCTGTCCACCATTATTAGACTCTATGGAAACAATATCATTTAGATCAAGGATGCTTTTAAGTTGTTTTTTTAATGTAGAATGGACAACAAATGTATTTGTCTCAAACTTAGGTAGAAAGTTTAAAACATTGTGAATCATTGGTTCACCTGACAGCTCAATCAGAGGCTTTATTACTTTATACCCTTCATCAATAAACCTTTGCCCTTTTCCGGCCATTGGCACTAATAAGTTCATTTCTACTTGAATCGTTTTTTTATTAAATTTAGCGAGAGAATTAAAAACATCTACCCAATATAAGTATTCTTCTAAATCCCTCGGTGTTCCCCATTGAAGCATATGTTCAATTTCATGAACAGAGACATCAAGATTATCATCTAACATAAGTTTATAAATCATCGAGACATAAAACTCTCCGTTTACCTTCATGTCACTTTTTAAAAGTTTATTGAAATATTTTTTTACTAATTCACCTGATTTAAAATAATAAATACCATTAGAAGCGTATTCACTCATTTTATCATCCGTAAAAGAGGCTTTCTCTTTTATATCTACAGCCTTAGTTCCGTTAGTTTTTACAAAAGCATAATTTGAATCATGTAACATATGCGGATGAAAACCTTTATAGCAAACAATTACGCCATCATCTTTTTGTTTACTTGTTTGTAATTTAAAATCATTAAAATTCCAATAAGTACCAAAGTCACAATAAGAGACTATCACTTCCTCTTTTTCACTAATTAAGTCAAATGCAAAAGTACAGGCGTAGACAGGGCCAAGTTTATGCTTTGGTATCTCAAGAACAATAGAATTTGGAGCAATAGACTCTAAAATTTCTTTCATGTTAGTATTTTTAATATGTTCAGAGTTACAAATAAATATAAAAGATGAATCTTCGCCAAAGAGGTTAATAATATGTTCAATAATGGGCTTGCCTTGAACATTGATTAAAGGTTTAGGGTCAGAGTAACCTTTTTCAACAAAGCGACTCCCTAAACCTGACATTGGCACAATAATTTTCATGACTTCTCCAGTCGATATTTTTCAACATCCCAATTCGCTAGAAAAGAGACTTCTTTAGAGTCAAGTTCTATAAGCTTTTCGTTTTCATTAACCATATCTTGTAAAAACAGATTTGATTCCAATTGATCTAAAATTTTATAACAACCAAGAATATTACTTGATAAAGCATAGTATGTATCTTGCACGCGAATTAAACTTGGAATAAATCCATTTTCATTATAAAAACTAGCCAGATCAACTGAGTTCTGGTCTTTACATACATATATACTTGCTCCCATATACACGACATCATCAGGTGAAAAGAATTTTGGCCTGTGATTTTGAAATTTTTGAAAATCTCTTTGTATAACACAGTTTGTTTGTCCCAAAATTTTACTCGCCTGCCTTTGGATCTCTGACGTAAATCTATACGGATTTTCAGCTCCCAAATACATTTCAAATGACTCTAAGCAAGCTTCTATTGAGCCAACGACATCTTCTAAGCCGTTACCAGCAAATATAAATCCATGGTTTTTCAAAAATACAGAAAAGTTTTTATCTTTATCTATTTCTTCTGCATTCAGCAACATTTTCGCTAAATCAATACCAGGACGATGGTAATTGAGAAATAAATGGCCACAATCGAGAGATATCTTCTCTGGTAACCGAATAACATTTTTATTATTTATAACTGCTAAGATAAAAACAGGGTGAATATGAACCACATATTTTTGTGGTAATATTGTATGTAGAGGAGTTTCCATTGATGGACGCTTTCCAGAATCATCCGACTTATACAAATTGAGAATTTCATCAAGAGGTACATCTTGCGATAATAATTTATTAACATTTTCAATATCAACGATACAATAATTGCTACTTAGAGTCAGATCAGCAAGTGCACATCCAGATGACTTTATGTAAGCTTTCCCAGAAGAGTTCTTTACGGATATATTTCCACCAGAAGCTTGTATACAATCAAATCGTGTTCCAAAATACCTAGACAAATAAACGAGTTCTTCAACCTCTGCATTCATAGTAACTCCGATAATGACGAAATAGTTTTATTCTTGGATAAACTAGTGCCTAGACGATTTAAATGATAAGAGTCAATATTCACAGATTGTGCTCCTAAATAGTCCTTCTCATAACTATCACCAATAAAAACAACCTCTTGATTAGACAAATCAGTTTTTAAAAGCGCTAGTTTAAAAATATTCTTATGAGGCTTTTCTATACCTGCATCTTCACTAGTAACAATATAGTCTATGTATTTTTCTATACCTAACGCTTCTATTTTCTCAAGCTGTATTTGGCAGGTCAGATCAGTTACAATACAAATTAGTTTATCTTTATATTTTTCAAGGAACTCTACTGCATCATCAAAAAGTTTCATCTTAGAAAAATATCCATCCCAATAAGCTTTAGTTGAGCCTATTGCTAACTTAATACTGAACGTGTTTTGAACTTCAAGGACTTCCTTAAAATATAAAAGTCTACTGTGGCTAGATGCCAGAGATTTATTACGAATTTTTACTTGTTTTTTGGCATTTTCATAAGACTTATAAAAACTATCATATGTAGAGAATACATTTTGGTTAACAAAAAAATCAAACGCACATTTTAGTCCAAATGTATGGCATTCTTCATACGAATAAAGAGTGTTGTCTAGATCTAGAAATATACCTTTCGTTTTAATCATTAACATCTCCCGTGTATTTATTATTTATTGAAAGAAGAACAATCAATTGATTAAATGCATCTACGCCCGTTTTTGTAAATATTGGATTAATTTCCAACATATCAACAATATCATTTAGTAGAGGTTCAAACCTTTTAAGATTAAAGTCTGGCATTATTTCTAATCTAAGTCGCTGCAGAGTCAGTTGTACATTGAAGTCATAATCCAATAGACTTACAGTGGATTTAGGTAGAAGATCAACAAATGGCGCCATATCAATATCTATGTCCACAAGATATTCGACAGTAAACACATTGTTATCATCAGATCTTTTTTGATCAGAAATATAGCGAATAATTAAATCAGAATATTTCATTTGAGAGTGTATATACTTTTGAGCATCGGGCTCTCGTCTCTTTCTCAACTCATTTGTTTCTTCAAAACTCTTATCTCTCTCATTGGCATCTCGATGTGACTTCCAGTAATATCGTAAGTCCTCTTCCGTATCTAGATAAATTTTTAAATCTATTACCTCTCTCGCTTTTTTCAAATAAAAAGAATGGAGACCTGCAATAATTATAAAATCATTTGAAGTATAAGATACACCTTTTTTGAAAACACCATTAGTATGATCGTAGTCAGACCGAATTACTGAATTTCCTTTTTTAAGCTGCATTAGAGTATACATCTGAAAGTTTAAATTATTCGCTCGTGGATTCAAATGAGTAAAAGTATTCCAGTTTTCATCTCCCCTTTCCCACTTATGGTCCCCATCACCTTCGAGCGTTGTTGTTTTATTATCTCCAATGATATCAACGATGGCTTTTAAAAGCGTAGTTTTACCAGCTCCAGAGTCTCCAGCGATACCAACAAGAAAAGATTGATAAAGTCTTTTATAGTGCAAACTTTTAATAATTGCTGAGTCATAAATAATATAAATACAGCACACAAGGCAAAGAATAAATGAGGTAAAAACAAGATTTTTAATACTTGAACTCGTATCAACTAGAGACAACGTATCTCCAAAAACATTAATCACTGAAAAACTATTTAGCGGATGTGTATAACAAAAAACAAAAAAGATTAAATAAAGAGCACATAAAAAAGAATATAACAACGAAATAGTTCTTCTTTTTTCTTTTGTAAGATTAATGCCATATGTAAAAAAGGGTAAGGGCCATAACATCCATCCTGGATTTGGATAAACAGTAACAACAAATGCAAGAAGAATGATTGATATCAATGAAGTTAAAATACCTATCGAGATCTTACCCATTCTAAATATATTAAAGTATATAAATGTTAAAACAACAGGGAAGATAAAGATTTTCAAATCTAAAACCTCGAAGTAGGTTTCAAACAACAACGACACTTCATTTACTTTGAGGCTTACACCGGAGATATAAAGAGGTAAGAATGACAAAATCACGGGAAGGAGAAAAAGGCACAATAAATTCAAAGCACTTTTAATATTTCTAACGGTATTTTTTCGATATAAATAAAAAGCAAACAAAGGAGCTAAAATTAAAAAGTTAAATTTAAAAGCAACACTAAGCCCTAAAAAAAGGATTGCTTTCTTTTCTCTCGAATTTACAAGATAAAAGAATGAAGCAAATGCAATTGCTGTTGGAATAATATCTAATTGAGAATGAATGAAGGTTGAAAACAAAAGAACGGGAGACAAGAAATACAATAAAATACTTATCTTGAATTCCTGAGGCTTCAACAAATAAAGGTACCTCAGGATAAGAAAATCAAAGAAAAAGAGAGGTAATTTAAAAATAAGATTCTTCAGCATTATACTATCAACAAGTTCCATTAATGAAACAACTGGAGAGAGAACCAAAACCATAAAACTGGAGTAAGGGAAACCGCCATCAAATACGGACCATGCCTTAAAACCTATATCATTAAAAAGTTTTACAAAAGGAACAAATAGCTCATCACTAAAGCCTGAGGAAAAACTTATACCTAGAATCACCTTGATAGTAATTCCCAGTATTATAAGACAGCGTGAATACGTGAGACTACTCATCTGGACACCCCGATCCATACTCTACAAACCCTCCGACTTTTTCATCATAAAATATAGGTCGATAAAGCGTGTCATTCTTAGGAGGTGAAATCATCAAAGTATGAATTAAAAAGTTACACTGCTCCCCTGAGTTCAACTCAGAAAAATACTCAAAAACCTGAGTATAAATACGATCATCCATTTTATAGATTAGTGGCAACGAGAGTGTATAAAAAATATTTGAATAATAGCCTTCGGGTTTTGAAAGTATATATTTTTCAGCTTTAGAAATTAATTCGTACTTCAAGCTATCTTCTTCCATACGTGTAGTATTTGTGAATTCTTTGAAAGAATGTTGCTGATCGATCACAACTTTTGAAAAAACAATGGCGAGGTAGTAGCAACAAAGCACTATAATTAAAGGCTTGATCTTCTTTAAATCTAGAAGTTGATATATAAGACTTATAAACAAAACACTTCCTGGAATAGAATACATAGTTACATCCCATCCAGAAAACCCTCTAAGATACAGAAACAAAAAAACAAGGCTCATACATATACAGGCTACACAACTCAAGAGTACTAGCCATTTTCTTTTTATAAGAAAAAATAATGTTAACCCAAACAAAAGAACAAAAGATGAGTAAAAAACAAAAGCATCAACATTATAAAAGTCTTTAAAACTAACAAGTAAAAAATTTAAAAATTCTACAAGGTTAAGTTCTCTGGGGACATAGTATATATTGCCAATAGGAGTATAGTTTTTCAAAGAATATATAAAATACTCTATACTCTCCATTGAATATATAAATGTAAGATTTAGAGGTGAGATAAAAAACAAAACTGACACAATAAAAATCAAAATATAGATAAGAACTTCCTTACAACTCATTTTTCCATTTTTAAAAAAACAGTATACAAAAAAGTAAGTAGCAACTGGAAAGAAGGTTATCTTCGTTGCGACACCTATACCACACATAGCTGACACGAAAATCATCTTTTTAAAATTCAACTTAGTAGTACTTAGGTATAGCAAGCACGATCCGATGAAAAACAAAAAGCTGTGATTATGAAACATACTACTTACGTGATAAACAGCTGTAGACATCAGAAGAATAGATGAAGCCAGTATAGCAAACACTGGAGATTTTCTAGATAAAACTTTATAAATAATCAAAACAGATAATAAACTAAAAATTTGACTCAAGAATCGAGGTAAAACAATATGAAGGAATTCGTTACTCTTAAAAGGATAAACAATAAAACTAACTGAGTTCCACCAAATACTTCCGTAACCATAGGAAAAATCTTTAAAAAAACCTAAAAAGTTACCTTCACTTAAATGTTGTATAATCGTTCTTAAAGAAGATTGAAAGGCAAAATCATCAATGCTTCTCAATGGTAAAATATTAGTGCCTGAGCTGTATGCTAAGTTTTGAATGGCAACAAGATAAGTCCATACAGAACATAAAACTACAAATAGAACAAAGCTAGCAATACTAAAAGTTGAATTTAGTTTAAACGTCTTTAAAAGCTTCTTTATCATGAAAAAATTATAACTTAGGAATAACTTATATGGAAGGTGAATTGGCGCATATTAATACAAAGCACTAGGCAGTGTAGCTTTGATTGATTTTTTTACAATTCTTTAGAATACTAAAGAGCTTAGTATTACTTACGAATAGTAATTTTTACTTTTTTAGGTCGTTTCGATTTGGCGATTGCAAACCCAACTAAAGATAAAACTGCTGCTATGGCTAAAAGTGTCATTGTCATGATGCCCTCCTATATACCTTCTCGGTACATACATATATTTTATTATACCTCATAGAAATAATATAGAGTGAAATGATTTCTTTACCTGACATTTACGCAGATTCTGATTATAATAAACCTACTTTCAGATATTTAGACCATGGAGCAGAAAATGGCAGATAGCCTAACTACCGGACAAAAAGCACTAAAAATCAACCTAGACCCAGAAATTTATGGCACATTTGCTGAAATAGGTGCCGGACAAGATGTTGCAGGTAATTTCTTTAAAGCCGGGGCTGCAAGCGGAACTGTAGCAAAATCTATATCTGCATACGATATGGTTTTTAGCGATAGTATTTATGGCAAAGAAAAAAGCGGGCGATATGTTTGTAGGTCTCGCCTAGAGACAATGATTCAATATGAATATGACCTCGTTATACAGAGACTAAGTAAATCTCGAGAAAGTGGTAAATATTTTGCTTTTGCAAACACCGTATCTGCTAGAAATTTCCACGGTACAAATGAAGCCCATGGATGGCTTGGGATGAGATTTCAACATCAAGATGGCTCAGCTCCAAGTGAAATAATTCTTCATATAAGAATGCATGACAACTCAAACCTATTACAACAAAAAGCTATTGGGACACTTGGTGTAAATATGATTTACTCAAGTTTTTATATCCATGATGATATGACGTCTTTTGTAGAAACTCTCATGAATAATCTATCTCGCGGAAATATTGAAATTGATATGATTGACGTTTCTGGACCTGCTTTTGAAAATTATGATAATCGACTATTAAATCTTAAGCTTTTAGAACTTGGCCTGACCGATGCTGTTCTTTTCAATGAGAACGGAGAAGTTCGCCTAGCAAGTGATGAGCTCTATAAAAAGAATATACTAGTCGCAAGAGGTAGTTATCGCCCGCCAACATATGTAAATTCTGACATTCTCAAAACTGGTCTTAAAAACTTTGCAAAAGATATCGGTGCTAAAGAAGAAGAAATTAAAAATTTAGCGGAAATAACAATTACAAACCTAAGTACGGCAGGCGAATTTACTCATGAAGACTTTTTAGCTCGAGTTGATCTTTTAAGCAGTATAAAGCAGCCTGTAATAATAACCAACTTCCCTCACTACTTTAAACTTTCTAATTATTTAAAAAGATTTAAGCCTAAAAAAGTTGCTCTTGTCCTAGGTGCATATAACTTCATGCAAATTTTTGATAAAAAATACAGTGACTCAGAAAGCACACTCGAGTCTGTTGCACAGCTTATCAAGCCATATGTTTCTATTTACCTCTACCCTTTTAGAGAAGAAAGTATTAACGATGAACTTATAAACTTTTCAAGTATGAAAGTTAAGCCTGAGAATCAACATTTACTAGATCATATTAAACAGACTGGATCCGTTAAAGATCTTGAAGGTGTGGACAACTCTATTCTCCATATTTACTCACGTAAGGTACTCAAGATGATCGTATCAGGAGAAAAAGGCTGGGAAAAGTACGTACCTGAAGAAATCTCTAAAACAATTAACGAGAAATGTCTTTTTGGCCATCCCTGTGAATTTGAAACAAAATAAAAGCAAGTTTAAAATCATACCTATCGCCTTAGGTATAGTGTTTTCATCTATCGCTATTTATCTTCTTTTTAAAGATATAAACACTGATGTTTTTATGGATTCAATTTCAAAAACAAATAAAGCTTACTTTATAGCCGCTTTAATGTGCAACTATGTTACTTATCTTATCCATACAAAAAGATGGTCACTCTTTTTTAAAAGCGAAAACATTCGTTTTAAAGACTTCTATCACTGTGTCGTAATTGGACATCTTTTAAATACTATTCTCCCTAGTAAATCTGGTGAAATCATTAGACCGTATTATCTTTCTAAACTACATAATCTTAACTATGTGAAAACTTTAACAACTTGTTTTAGTGAGCGTCTATTAGACGCAATCATCATAGTAATAATCGTTATCACAGGTTCTTACTATTTTGGACAAGCTGAGCTCTACGCATTAATGAACAAAGGAGTTAGCGTATTAGCACTAGCAATTTGTTTAATAATATTAGTAATTACAATAATTATAAAAACATCTCTTTTAACAAAAATAGTTACACGATTAAAGTTTAAAGGAATGAAAATAATTCAACCACTCCTTGAAAAAATTCAAGAAGGGTTTCGCTTATTAGAAGATAGAAAAAGCCTTTTAAAGATCGTTCTTTATACTATTCTTTATTGGATGGCTGGAAGTCTCACAATGTATTTTCTTTTAAAATCGTGTCCTATTCCTGAACAACTTCAAACTTTTACAATCTCAATCTTTATAGGAGGAGCTATGGGTGTAAGTCTATCCCTTCCGAGCGCGCCGGCCAATATAGGAATTTATAGTTATACACTTTTTACTGTCTTTACTCTTATTTTGAATATTGAAAATATAGAATTAAGAGCACAAGAAGAATCAGCTCTTATTGCTGCGACGGTAATTATACATCTTGGAAGCATAATTCCTGATTTTTTATTAGGTTTGTATTCGTATTTTAAATTATCCGGAAAAGTTTTTTTTCCTACTCGATAATAGAAGCCGGTATTCTTTTAATTCTATTTTGCATCAACCTTTTTTTCACTAAGCCATGTTTATCCGAAAGATGGTAGAATTTCGGCTTTGATAGATACTTATCAAGCATTTGAATCGTATTATTATCTTTAGCCATCTCATCAGTTAACTGAGATAAACTAGTTTCAAATACAAAGTTTAATCTTTTATTGAGCAATGTTATTATTTGATTTGAAGACAGATAATCTAAGCATACATACTTATCAACAAGATATTGATTCTTTTTTAAAGTTGCACTAATTTTTATTTTTTCAAATACTTTGCTTTGGCAAGTTAAGTAAGCCTGATTCATTGAGTAAACAGACGAAATCCACTTTGTGCCAAACTCTGACACTCGTATATTTTTTAATCTAGTTACTATTTTTTTTTTACGGCATCAACTTTATCGTTTTTATAATTTTCAAGCTTATCACTATATACACTTGCGATAGATCTTTTTAGATGAATATATTCGTAGCCATTTATACCGGGGTTACTTTTTTGGTATTTATTCAATGTGGCCATACTATCTCTCTCTACATATTGAGTTAAACATTTCTCAAAGTAATATTCAGAATTTTTCATACAAAATGCTTTTCTATTTTCTACTTTTTTAGAGATATCATTTTTAACAGTTGAGATAATTCTATCCGTAATAGTATCGACTTCAATCTTTACAGCTGGAAAAGATTTAATTGTTTTAATTGAATGTTTTTCCAAGCTTTTAGAATAACAGTTCTTCATATCAACTGAATTTACAGAACAATATAAATAGACTTGTTTTGGATCAAATGATTTTTTAGCACCAAGAGATGCAATAGATCTCGTTCTTTTAAATTTTGAGAAATGACCAGTCATTTTAATATTGGCCTTTTGGCAGCTTGCTAGCATGGAAGCAAAACTTATTAGCAATAAGCCGTTGCAAAAAGTAAAAGATATCATTTTGTTATATTTCATAAGACCACCCTCGATTCAATTACCTTATCGGAATGGTCAGGAATAACTTTAGCTTTTTTCTAAAAAACCTTTAAATTCTTTGAAATAACCTCATATGTGTCTTTAGATAGCTTTGCTTCGAATACACGGGCTAATTCGGCTTTAAGGTGTCCTCTGCGCTTATCATCAAGCTTATCTCCATGTCCCATCATTTTGGCCAATGAAGAAGCCATAGACGGGTTAAACTTGTCAATCATGAGTATTTTGTCCGCTAAATAACGATAACCACTGCCATCTTCTTTATTAAATAATGAAGGGTTTTGTTGAGTAAAACTTCTCATAACTGCTCGAACTAGATTTGGAACCTTGGAGTTATAAACACTGGAATTTTCAAGTTTAGCAATATCATCTATAGAGTTATAAGAAGCACTAGATAGTACAGATAGCCATTTTTGCATAACAAGTGTGTCATTATTCCATTTTTCAAAGAAACTTTTAACAAACGACTCTCGCTTATCCTGATAGTACTCAACTACATTTTGAAGTACAGATAATTCATCGTTCATATTAGTAAAGTTTTTTGATTCCAACTCTAATAGATTGAAAACCTCATCATTTTTTGAAGCTGCTAAATAGCTTAAACATACCTTCTTTAAAGTTCTTTTTCCCATGCTTGCAGCGCTAAGATCAAATACATCGTCATTAAGTTTATTAAATAAAGATAGAAATTCATTATAATATTTTGTACTTAAGCCTTCTTTTACAAAAGAGAATGCTTTTTTTACATTTTCATAATCGTATATTTTTAATTTTTGGTTTAGTTGCATTTGGCTTGGAAGAGAAATCGCATAAGCAACAAAAGCATCTTCAAGGTCTCTATTTTTCAAAAGGTTTCCAAAAGCTTCTACAAAAGAAGGGTTTAATTCTAATTTGCCCCCCTTCTGGAGGTTTTGAACATGAGATAAAATTTCATCAAAATACAGCTGTTTTGCAGCATCATATTGATTAAATGCATCTTTATCATGGCTCATTCGCATAATCAGATCTTCTTTGGTGCTATTATCTTTAACTATTACAGGTGCAGTAAAATTTGTATTCCAAGAAGCAATCGGTTTAGATTCAATCCCCTTCACGGTAAAGGTTTCCGTTTTTTTAGAGAGAGTTAACTTATCTTTATATACCTCTTTTCCATCAAAGTCATACAGTGCAAATGAGAATGGCATAAAAAGACAATCGAAGTCTGAATTATTTGTTTTTACTGTTTGAGAAATAGTGAAAGAGAATTCTTTTTTATCTGATTCATAATTTGAATCAATAGAGAGAACTGGTGTTTCATTTTGGTCATACCACACTTTAAAGTGTTCTAAATCCATACCTGAAGCATCACTCATCGCTTTGACAAAGTCTTCAGTCGTTACAGCGCTATTATCATGTCTTTCAAAATATAGATCAATACCCTTTCTAAAGTTTTCAGCACCTATAAGAGTGTGAATCATTCTTATAACCTCAGCTCCTTTCTCATAGATCGTTGAAGTATAAAAATTATTAATTTCAATATATGACTTGGGTTTTATTGGATGACTTAATGGTCCCGCATCCTCAGGAAACTGGCGAGCTCTTAGCATGGCCACATCTTCAATTCTTTTAACCGGGCGTGAAAGCATATCACTTGAAAACTCTTGATCTCTAAATACAGTCAGGCCTTCTTTTAAAGTCAACTGAAACCAATCTCGGCATGTTACTCTATTTCCAGTCCAATTGTGAAAATACTCATGTCCTATTACGGCTTCAATCGCCTGAAAATCATTATCTGTTGCCGTTTCTTTTTTTGCCAGAACAAGAGCAGAGTTAAAAATATTTAGACCCTTATTCTCCATTGCTCCCATATTAAATGAATCTACTGCTACGATCATATAAATATCTAAATCATATTCTAAACCAAAAACATCCTCATCCCACTTCATTGAGTTTTTAAGAGAGCGCATAGCGTGTTCACACTTGTCTTCATTCCCGTGATCTACAAAAATCTCAAGAGCAACTTTCTTTCCACTTTTTGTAGTAAAGCTATCCTCTACCTTCGCAAGATCTCCAGCAACTAGAGCAAAAAGATAAGCTGGCTTTAAAAATGGATCTTCCCATTTAGTATAATGTCTCCCATCATCTAGATCAAAATTTTCAACAAGGTTTCCGTTCGATAAAAGATTTGGATACTTTGACTTATCTGCGCGAATCTTTGTGGTGAACTTGGCCATAACATCAGGTCTATCTTGATAAAAAGTTATTCGTCTAAAACCTTCAGCTTCACACTGAGTACAAAAAATCCCACCTGATTGGTATAGTCCTTCAAGTGCATCATTTTCATGAGGCTTAATTTCTACAATTGTAGTCATTACAAATTGATCTTCATTTGGACTTAAAGTTAATTTATCGTTTTCATAAGTATAATCTGTAATCTCTGAATTATTAATTTGAAGGCTTTGTATATTAAGTTCTATTCCATCTAATACAAGAGCTTCTCGAGTATTGAATTCTGTATTTCTTTCAATTTGCAAAGAGCTTTTAACGATCGTTTTATCTTCAAATATATCAAAATCAAGTTCAATAGAACGGATCCAATAGAATGGTCTTTGGTAGTCACTTAGTTTAATTTCTTGCATAGGAATCTCTTAATTTAGGTATGAATAATAATAGGCGTCCACTTATCTATAAGAGGAGCAAATAAAAAAGCCAACATACTAAAGTTTGTGGCCAAAAAGAATGGTAACCAAGCCTTATCGTTTGTCTTTTCATTTTTTACATATTTAAAAAATAACCAAACAACGAGCATGGCAAAAGGTATTACTATAATAAAGTAAGCATAATAAAAATCTACAAAAAATGGAGACATTATAGCTAGGAAGGCATAAGCCCAAACATAGAAAGAAATATGAAAGATCGTTCTATCATTACCAACAACTACAGGTAGTATTGGAAAATCAGCTGCTGCGTAATCATCCTTATACCTAATTGCTAGAGTCCAAAAATGTGGCATTTGCCATAGGAACATAACAAGAAATAAATAAATACTCTCCGAAGAATAGATATTTGGATTAACAGCTGCATAGCCAAGAGTGCAAGGAAGTGCACCTGGGATTGCTCCTGGAACGGCAGCAAACTTCCACTTTTGCTTCCAGTGCATAGTATAGAAAACATTATATAAAACGATTATTATAAGGCCTATGTAACAAGATAGCTCACTTACTAAAAAGAAAAGTATCAATGACCCTGTTGTTATATTAAATAGACTTATAGATAGAGCGACTTTTTTTGAAAGTTTCCCACTTGGAATGGGTCTTTGTTCTGTTCGTGGCATTTTTGCATCACGATGGGATTCTTGGACTTGGTTTAGTGAAAGTGATCCACTTGAAATTAAAAATGTACCAAGAATCATTGAGAAGAAATTTAAAAAGCTAAATGTATCTTCTATTTGAAAGCCTACGCCGTAACCAGCTATTGCGCTGATTACGACGAAAACTACGATACTCATTTTAAAAAAGCTTTTTAATGTTTTAATCATTAATATCTAAAAAATAAATCAGAGTAACAAATACCCGCAAGTAGTGCTACAAAGCAAAATGAAGAAAAGATAATAACTTTATTCATATTGCTATCACCTTTAAGGTGCATAAACCAACCTAATACAAGGCTAGCTTTAACTGATGCGATCATCATCGCTAAAATAATATTGAAACTTCCAAGATCTACAAATTTTGCAGTATAAACAGTTAGAGCTGTTAAACTTACAAGACTTAAAAATACTGTTAAGTTCGTCTTAAATGGCATTATATGATTATGACTCATTTTATCTCCTTACATTAAATACATTAGTGGGAATAAGTAGATCCAAATTAAATCTACGATGTGCCAGTATAAACCAACACCTTCCACTGCTGTATAATAGTCCTTTGAAAACTCTTCGTTCTTAAGTCTTTTCATAAGCCAGAACATCAAAGCTATACCAATAAGAATATGGATCCCGTGAAGACCAGTCATGATGAAATAAACAACCATAAAAAGTCTAAGCTGAGGAGTTTGAGCATCATAGCTCCACATTCCTTCACTTGGGAAAAGTCCATGATGAATCTTTCCTGTATACTCAAAGTACTTAACAACTAAGAATGCAAATGCACAAACAGTAGTAAAGATAACGTATTTAAGTGCTTTTCTATTATGCCCAAGCTGAGTCTCACGAACAGCTAGCGCCATAGTAAAAGAAGAAAAAAGAAGTACAACAGTATTTAGTGCACCAAGTTTCCAGTCAAGAAGAGCTCCACCTTCAACCCAAGATTCAAAATACTTACCTCTATAAAGAAAATAAGCTGTAAATAAGGCACCAAACATCATTACTTCGGTAGCCATGAAAAGCCATGTTCCTTGCTTACCTGATTCGTGCTCTTGTTGCATACTTTCAAAATGATGAGAGTGATCTACTCTCCTATCAACTTTAACGGTACTCATAAGGACTCCCTGTTACTGTTGGAATTTCTTCAAAGTTCTCATGGATTGGAGGAGTTTGAGTTGTCCACTCAAGAGTCGTTCCACCCCAAGGGTTTTTATCTTCAATTTTTTCACCTTTAAACATATCGCGAACTAAAATATAAACAGCGAAAAGAAATCCTGCCGCTAATATATAAGATCCAAACGTACTGGCCATATGATAAGGAGCAAATACACCATCATAAGTATGGTATCTTCTTGGCATCCCTTGAGATCCCATAATGAATTGTGGAATAAAAGTAGCATTGAAACCAATGAAAACTAAAACTGCAGCAATTCTACCTTGAGTCTCGTTATACATTCTTCCTGTCATTTTAGGGAACCAGTAATAAAGTCCTGAGAATAGTCCTGTTAAAGCACCACCAAGCATTGTGTAATGAAAGTGAGCAACAACAAAATATGTATCATGAACATGAACATCTACAGCTACGGCTGCAAGGAAAAGTCCAGTCACACCACCGATAGTGAAATTTGCAAGAAAGTTCAGAGTCCAAATCATTGGAGTATCTAACTTGATTCTTCCTTTATAAAGAGTTGCTATCCAGTTAAAGATTTTAATTGCAGTTGGAACCCCAACAAGCATTGTTAAAACTGAAAAGATTGTTCCGGCTAAATCTGATTGACCAGAAACAAACATATGATGTCCCCAAACTAGAAATGAGATGAATGCAATTCCAAGTGAAGAAAATGCAATTGCCTTATAACCAAAAATTGTTTTTTGAGAAAAAGTTGAAATAACTTCAGATACAACTCCCATCGCCGGTACAACCATAATGTAAACAGCAGGGTGAGAATAGAACCAAAAGAAATGTTGAAATAAAACCGGATCTCCACCTAAATTAGGATCGAAGATACCAATTCCAAAAACTCTCTCCGCTACAATAAGAAGTAGAGTAATCCCAAGAACTGGACTTGCAAGAACCTGCATAATTGCTGTCGCATATAACGACCAAACAAATAGAGGCATTCTCATCATAGTCATCCCAGGAGCTCTTAGCTTGTGGATTGTTACTAAAAAGTTAAGTCCAGTCATTATAGAACTTAGGCCCATAATAAAGGCACCAAAGACCACCATGGTTACCGCGTCGGCGGACTTAGAAGAATACGGTGTATAAAATGTCCAACCTGTATCAACTCCTCCCCAAAAAAGAGAAAGCATTGCGATTAGAGCACCACCAATAAGTAGATACCAACTAAGTAAGTTTAACTTTGGAAAAGCAACGTCCTTAGCTCCGACCATAATTGGTAAACAGAAGTTTCCAAGTAGAGCAGGAATCCCAGGAACAATAACCATAAAGACCATTAAAGATCCGTGCAAAGTCATTGCTCTATTGTATTGATTACCATTCATGAACATCGGTTCTGCAGTTAGAAGCTCTGTTCTTAATAAGATTGCAAAAAGGCCACCTAATAAAAAGAAGCCAAGTATTGTGTAAAAGTACATTAAAGAAATTCGCTTATGATCAATTGTCGTAAGCCAAGACCAAATTCCCTTTTCACAATTTATGTAGTTTGTTCCAGGTGTTGACACAACCCCTCCCTATTTTAATTGTTTTTTATTTAACAGTTTTTAAATACTCAATAATATAATCAATTTCTTTTTCAGATAATTGACCAGCAAAAGAATTCATTCTTACGCCATCAAAGCCTTGAACAATCTTAGCTTGAGGTTTAAGAATTGACTCTCTGATATAATCAGCATCAACCTTATGAGTTGCACCATCTGTAGACTTTGAGTCTTTTCCCCAAATACCTTTTAATGAAGGACCTACAATTGTTGAACCATCAATTGAGTGACAACTTGTACAACCTTTCCTGTTGAAAAGTCTTGAACCAAGCTCAACTGGATCAGTGATATTTGCTTCTTTTATTTCAAAGTTTAACCACTGGTTAAATCTTTTCTTCGTTACAACTCTAACTGTTCCTTTCATTTTTGAATGAGAAGTACCACAGAACTCAGCACAGTAGATTCTAAAGTCACCAAGCTTTGTCGGAGTAAAAGTAACCATTGTTTTCATTCCAGGAACTGTATCTCTTTTAACTCTAAAAGAAGGTACGAAGAAACTGTGAAGAACATCAACAGAAGTCATCTCTAAAACAATCGGAGTATCGATTGGAACATACATAACATCTGTTACAGATGCTTCCTTTCCATCTCTATCGTAAGTGTATTCCCACATCCACTGCTTACCAGTAACTTTAATCTTGTAAGCATTATCTGGTACTTCATTCATTTTATAGAAAGCCCAAAGACCCCAAAATGAAATTCCCAAAAAGATAATTGTTGGAACAACTGTCCAAATTGTTTCAGCTAGAGTGTTATGAGGAATATAAGCTGACTTTTCGCTTTTCGATCTGTGAAAACGAATTACAAAAAATGTTATTGCAGCAACAACACCAACAAACCCCAAAATACTCAAAATCATAACAACACTATAAAGGTCATCTACTAAATGAGCTTGCGAACTTGCTTGCTCAGGTAGAGAGAATCCAAATAGCTTGTATAGAAGAGCACTAATTTTTTCCATACCACATTCCTTTAATTTTGCTTTGAGCGCTTTTCTTTTCGCCAGAAAATAATAAAAAAGATTATTAAAACTACAACGATCAAAAACGCACCTACTCGCATTAAGTTATAAGCGTAAAATGCATAAGTTTTTTTATTAGGATCGTACTGTAAACAAAACAGTAAAACTCGATCCATAACTGTTCCAATTTTTCCTTCACTCGCCTCAACTAAAGAGAGTCTAAGTACTTTTGGATTTATATTTAAACCATAATGGTAATAAGATAATTTTCCCGTCGGTGTAGAGATATATGCAGCAGCTGCATGGGCCCATTCTTTTTCTTCAGCATTCCACGCATAACGGAATCCGATCTGATCTGTAACCTTGTCGATGCTTTCTTGAGAACCAGTTAGAAAGTGCCACCCACTCTCCTGGGCTTCATCACCATACTGATCCAAGTAAGCTCTTTTTTTCATTTTAGCTACTTGATGACTTTCAGCTGGATCTATAGAGATTGCAACAAATTCATAGTCTTTACCAATTTTGAGTTTTAACTCTTTAAAGGTATTCATCAAAGTATTTAAATGTGTATTACAAAGAGTTGGACACTTATAATAAATAAGCATTAGAAATACTGGCTTATTATGAAAGTACTTACCTAATTTTACAGGAGTATTTGTTTCATCAGTAAATGTTAAGTCTAAGTCGAGTTGAGTACCAAGGTTTTCATCAATTCCGACCTTGTCCATAAATGCAGGTCTTTCGTTTTTTGTACCTTTAAGTTCATCTTGATCTAAAGGTCCGGCTCCACCAATAGCAAAGGCATTGTTTAGACTTAAACAATGAGAAAAAATTACTGCAAACAGCATAAACATTTTTAGTACAAACGCATTCATAGTTATCTTCTAGCGGTGGGCTATTTAAAAATTTACTTAGGCGTTAGTATCAACTTTTCTGTGTGACTAGGCAAGTAAATTTATGTGAATTAGTCAGAAATTCTAAGCTCTTACCTATCAATTAGCTAAATTAATTTTACTCGATTGGCTTAAATTTTCTCATCGCATTAACAGTAAGAATAAGAAGAATACATGCACCTAGTTGATGAAGTAGTGCGACATGAAGAGGAACAGATAAAATAATTGTCACGACACCAAGAATAAATTGTAAATGAATCATTCCTGTAAGTAGAGTCAGAGACTTTCTTTGAAAAGGATTTGTTAGTTTCTTTTTTAAATAAATGAAAACAAAAGAAAATAACAAAATACTCCACCCACCAATTCTATGAATAAATTGAACTGTTGCGTTATTTTCTAAAAGATCTTTTATTAAACTTGGGTATGTAAATAAAACGTTAGGGATCCAGCTGCGTCCCATCTTTGGAAAAGTATTATAACCAATTCCAGCATCAAGGCCCGCGACAAATGCTCCATAAATTATTTGAAAACTAAGAAGCCCAAGAAAAATCATAATGATTTTGTAAATTTTTGGTTTTCTAGTTAATTGCATTTTTTCTGTTTGAATTAGCCCAAATATAATCCAAGAAATATAACCGATTATTAAAAAGGCTAAACCAAGATGTGCGGCCAATCTAAAATGACTAACATCTGGCCTATCGACAAGACCGGACTTAACCATGTACCAACCAAGTAGTCCTTGAGATCCACCAAGGATAAATGCCACTAGAAGTTTTAAATTTAATTTTTTATCTAGTTTCTTTTTTAGAAAGAAATAAAGATAAGGGAAAAAGAAAACCATTCCAATTAGACGGCCAAAGAGTCTGTGAAAATATTCCCAAAAGAAAATTTGCTTAAACTCAGACAAGCTCATTCCAGCATTGATTTTTTGATACTCTGGAAATGCTTTGTAGCTATTAAAAACTTCCAACCACTGCGTCTCATTTAGAGGAGGAATGCTCCCCATTAGTGGTCTCCAGTTAACGATTGAAAGTCCAGAGTCAGTTAGACGAGTAATACCGCCAATCATCACCATGAGAAAAACCATGATACAAATTATGATTAACCAGATAATGATTGGACGGTACTGCTTATTCATTTTTATTTAATTGGTAGAACTTTAAACTTAGTTATTTTACCTTTAGGTGTCGTTGATACTGAATCAATATATTTAATTAATGCTTTAACTTGTTCAGCATCAATTTCTTGCTCAGTCATAACTTGTGGCTTGTACATTTGAAATAAAGAGTAAGCTACTTTATCACCATAGCTAATGTCTTTTCCGTTAAGTTTACCTTTTTTAACTGGATAGTCTTCTTCATCAGAGTCACCGTTGATCATTCCATCTGGGTAGCTCATGAACTTTACAATCCACTCAACTTTTCTTCTTTTTCCAACACCAGCAAGATCTGGTCCTGTTTTATCTCCACCACCAATTAAGTGACAAGCTGTACAATTGGCTTTAAAGAATTTTTTTGCATCAAAAGCCATCGCGCTTGAAGCGAAAGCAATAGACATAACTAAAACTAATAATAGTGATTTCATAGTATCCCCTTTTTTATAATAACTGCGCCTATTTTACTCCAGTAATAAAAGTTTGTAATTAGAAAAACGAAGATTTGTTTAAGGGTGAGGCAAAATTTGCCGACAAGCTATGCGTTAATAAAAAATCATAATCGAAAAGGAATTCTTATGAAATATTTTAATGCTACCGCTATCACGCGTTTTGCACTCTTATTCACTTTATTATTTACTTCTACAGCATGTCTTGAGCAAGGTAAGACTCCAAAGATTCCTGGTGTTGATGGTCCTCAAATAAATATTATTGACGGTAAAATTATGTTAAGTGTTGGGCTTGAAAGAATAGACCTTCCACTGGCGCTTACAGTTCCATTACCTAAAATGCCTAATTCAACCATTACTGTTGGAAACAGGCTTGAAGGTGGCTCAATGATCCAAGTTGCATTTGATCTAAAAGATGTTGAGAGTGATCACTTTAGATCAGTTCCTGCTCAAACACTTCCAGATGGACGTGGTTTTCCTTTTGTAATTGGAGGAGAACTTCCAGCATTAGCATTCAATATACCTAAAGCCTTTGATATGACTTTCTATGGATCAAAAGATGCTTTTGGATTCTTCTTACCAATAAAGCTACCTAGTGAATTTACTCTTGGTGCAGGTGTGAGACTTAAGATAAATGGAAAAAACATAGGTGTATTAACTGTCATGGGCAATAATGCTCAAGGCGAAGGTTCGGGAGTAATTGTTATGCTTACTCTTAAAGAGATTCAAGAAAACGATGACCTACAAACTCTTTTAAAATTCTCTAAGAAAAAGAAAAATAAAAACGTTTTATTCTAAAGTATCGATATCTGGGAAGTGATCTATAGATTGCTTCCCACCCCTTCTAAGTTATCAATATTATAGCCTTCACAAATGATAATTTTTTAGACATTTCATGTAAAGATTTCAAATTCCAACAAACTAATGCCTTCTCACTGTAATATTGTTCAATACAATAACGAGAGGTTAATTTGAGAAGAAAACTCATTCTTTTATCTATGTCTTTGATTTCCATCTGTTCAATCAGCTGTGGAAAGAAAACCGTTGATGAAGAAACTAAACCCAAAACAAAAGCTCAGGTCTTTGAATTAAGTCAAAAGTCATCTAGTGAACAGGACCTGATTGAGGCCACTGCAAACAATGATGAGATTTTAGTAAAGCAAGCTCTCCACTCAGGAGCGAATCCAAATCATATTTCAGTAAATGGAAAAACGGCATTAGGAATTTGTGCAAGGTATGGGTATATTAAAGTTGCCTATCTTCTACTAAATAACAAAGCTGATCCCAATAATTTTGACCCAACTAAAAAGAGTCCACTGATTCAAGCAGTTCTTAACAATCATAGGTTCCTAGTAAAACTATTAGTAAAAAATAAAGCAAATCTAGATCAAATGGATATGGAAGGTCACTCCGCTTTAGCTTATGCCTTAAGAACAAAAAATTATCTTATTGCAAACACTCTTATCCAAAGCGGCGCACGTATCGACCATATTAATAGCAAAGGTGAAAGTGCATTAGAAATCGCTCGATCTAAAAAAGTGAAAAAGAGTATTGCTCTAATTGAAGATATTAAAAAAGTAAAAGAATCAGGGCTTTCGATTGATCATCTTAATTTCATTGTTGAGAATTCTCGAGTAAGCTCGTTTAACTATATGATGAGCAAAATCAATATAGATCCACAACTACTTAATTCAAATATAATTTATACAGCTACGTCTCAAAAAAGTGCATATATTAAGGATCTTTTTATTAAAGAATTAATACAAAAGGGTTTTAATATTGATGGATCAGATAAAGATCACATACCGCTAATTAGAGCTGTAAATCAAGATGACTTTGATACAGTAAAATTACTTTTGAAGTATAAAATTAATATTGATAAATCTGATAATGAATCTATGAGTGCTCTAGCTTATGCTGTAAAAAGACTTTCTCCAAATATGGTAGAGCTGCTAGTTAAGAATGGGGCAAATAAAATATACTCTCCCTACTCAAGTGAGTCTAGAACAAGACTTAATGTGTGTAACAAGATACCGAATACTAGGAACTTCTATGGAAGAAGACTCGTTAATCAAGAAACTGTTCAAAAGATTAGAAGGATCAAAAAAGAACTAGACTGCTAGGCTCTTTTTTTCTGACCAAGGTGCTACTTTAAATAACAATAACATTCCCGGAACAGCTAATACGGTACATACATAGAAATAATTCGTGTAACCAATACCAGCAGACTCTCCCATTAAGGAATAAAAAAGACCATCATCTGTTTTTACACCTTCAACCATAACGCCAGAAATAATACCTGAGAAAGATTTAGGTATTGCAAAAAGCGATGTTAGAAGTGCGTACTGAGTTCCAGTGAAATTACGGTTACTATTCTTTGCTATAAATGCCATTAAAGCAGCTGAGCCAAGTCCAACACCAAGATACTCAAAGGCAACAACAACACCAAGAGCCCAAAGGTTTGGTCCAATTTCATTTAGAAATGCAAAACCTAAGATTGATGCCATTTGAACAAAGCCAAATATCCAAAGAGATTTATTAATCCCTATTTTAAACATCATTGCCCCACCTAAAAAACCACCAATAATCATTGACCAAACACCAACAATTTTTGCAACGGATCCAATTTGAGAAGTGCTAAAACCAACATCAATATAAAAAGGGGTTATTAAAGATGTAGCAACTGTATCTCCAAACTTATAGAAAAAGATAAAAGATAAAATTAGAAGCCCTGTTTTAACTCCACCATCACGAGTAAAGAATTCCTTAAATGGCTCAACAATAGCCTCTTTTAGACTTGCTGGTGCAATTATATCTTGAGCGGCTTCACTAACCTTTAAAGTATAAAGAACACCAACGACCATAAATAATGCAATAAAAATAATTACCATTCTCCAAGGCATGTAATCAGCAAGAATGAGCCCAAGTCCACCGGGAATAAATCCGGCCAGTCTATAAGCATTCGCATAATAGGAATTTCCAAGTCCAAGCTCTTCATCAGGAAGAAGCTCTCTCCTATAAGCATCAAGGGCTATGTCTTGAGTTGCTGAAAATACAGCAATTGCAAAACCAATATATAAAATAGCATTTATATGATCTGTAGGATTAAAGGCTGCTAAAAAAATCATCGAAGCCATTATTGCGACTTGAGTTATTAACATCCAACCTCTTCTTCTTCCCAAAAAAGGTGGGACATAGCGATCAAGTAGTGGTGACCAAACATACTTAAACGAGTACGGAAGAAGGACAAGTCCAAAGAAGCCAATTGTCTTTAAATCAACGCCCTCAGATCTGAGCCAAGCAGGTATTAATTGAATGATAAAATAAATTGGAAGACCTGCAGTGAATCCATTAAAAATACAGTTGAGCATTCTTTTATTTAAAATCGCCTCTTTTAAGGACATTTGCTTTTGTGTATTCATCTAACTTTCCTCAGGCGTAGGTTTGTTCTTTATATGTGAAAGCCTTTTCCATAAAATCTTTTTTAAGCTTTTTCTTAGAATTTGTTTTTGATTTTTTAAGCTTGAAATTCATTTTTTTTATTTCTAAGCCAATTGCTTTAGCTAAAATGGGAGGCACAGCATTTCCAATTTGTCTAAATTGAGCAGTCTGACTTCCAACAAATTCAAAGTTTGCCGGAAAGCTTTGACAAGTCGCTGCCTCTCTAACAGTTAAGTATCTAGGCTCTTTTGGATGATAATACATTGTTCGAGATGTCAGAATTGTTGGAGCGGGCTTATCCCAAGCAAGACGTTGAAGTCTAGTTTGGCGAAACCTCTTCTCATTCATATTTTCCCAATCAACATCAAAGCGAAGCTTCTTAGGTAAGTATGCCAATTCATCTCTTTGGTAACGGATACCACTTCCACTTGGAATATGTTTAAGTCTTTTTTCGTCTAATTTATTTTTTAAAATAGCAGATTCTATATTGTGATTAAGAAGCTTTCCACTGCGTGTCGCTAATTTTTCAAAAGCCTCTTCTACAGTTACTTCTTTTTTCTTTGCCCTTGGCCCATGAGTAATACGAGGGAAACTTGGATCAATACCTTTTGTTCCAATAATAATTGTTCTTCTTCTTTTACTTGGTACTCCGTACTCCTCAGCACTCATAACACGAGCATCCATCGTGTAGCCCAAGCGCTCGAAGCTTTTAAAAATATTATCTAGTGTCTTCTCATTTTTTTTTGCAAGTATACCTGTTACATTTTCAAACAAGACAATTTTTGGATCTGTAAGCCTAACGATTCTTATAAATTGTTTAAAAAGAGAGTTTCGATCATCATCAGCATTTCCCTTTCCTACAGTAGAGAAACCTTGGCAAGGTGGCCCACCAACAACCATATCTATAGAATCAAAATCAATAAGCTCTTCTAACTTTTTCTTTGAAAGCTTATGAATATCAATACAAATAGCTTGTGCTTTTTTATGATTTTTTGCGAAAGTATCAACTGCTGATTTATCAAAATCAACTCCAAGTGCGCACTCATGTCCTGCAAGTTCGAGTCCCTTAGAGAATCCACCACAGCCAGAGAAGAGGTCTATAAATTTAAATTTATTTTGCATCGCATACTCAAAATTAATTATTTAGATAAGTTATTGATTATTCTAACTATTTCCGATTGCTCATGTCCAGTAATTTCTATTCTTAGATCTTTTTGTTTTGATATTTCGCCTCGAATAATCTCAATTGTACTTTTGGCCACGTTAAAGGTCTTTGAGAGAAACTTGATAAGCTCCTTGTTGGCTTGTCCGTCTACTGCTTGAGCCTGAATTTTTATTTTTAGTCTCGCCGGATCGCCAAACTTCCCTACCAACTCATTTTTCGAACTTCCAGCTCTTATGCTAACTCGCAATATTAGATGATCATCTCGTTGATCGAAGGTTGTTTTCATAATACACCATATTAGCTAAGCTAAGGGTATGTTGTCAGTAATCATTCCTACATTTAATGAAATTAAAAACGGTTATATACAAACTACATTTAATCTTCTTAAAAATCTCTCAGGAGCTGAAATTATCTGTGTAGACTCAGGGAGTACTGATGGCACAAAAGAGCTCATCATTAAAAGTGGTTTTAAACTTATTTCTGTAGACACTACGTCTAGAGCAAAGAGACTAAATACTGGTATTCAACATGCGAAAGGAGACATGCTTCTTCTTCACCATCCAAGAAGTCTACTTAGCGTTGATTCATTCGCAGAACTACAGAATAACCAAGAAGATTTATACTGGGGGGCCTTTACTCATAAGTTTGATTTAAATCACCCTCTATTGAAGTTTACATCTTGGTGGTCCAATAAAGTTCGAGGAGACCTAAGACATATTTTTTATCTTGATCACTGCTTGTTTATTAGAAAAGAAATATTTGAACAAATTGGACTGATTCCTGAAGTTGATATTTTTGAAGACACAGACCTCAGTGCCACCGTAGGTTGGTTGACAGCACTATTTCCACTATATTTACAGGCCGATGCCCAGCAGCCAATCGGTGATACGCTGAAGTCGGTCAAACAGCAATTGCGAAATATTCCCCATGAGGGCATTGGTTATAACGCTCTGCGGTATTGCAGTGACAAGGTAATAGCCGACGGCTTAACACATGCCGATGTTCGCTTTAATTACTTAGGCCAAACAGAGCTGGCACTCAACAGCAGCTTGTTTGGTCCCGCAGAAGAATCCACCGGCCCGGCGATAGGTTTAGGCAACCAAAGAGATGTGCTATTCGATATAAACGCGATGATAGTAGACGGCCAATTACGCGTGCAGTGGCAGTACTCCAACGCATTACACCGCCAAGAAACCGTTGCCAGCTTGGCCAATACTTACATTCACTGTCTGAGCGAGTTAATTGATTACTGCTTATCTGAGCAAGCAGACGGCGGCCACATCGCCTCAGACTTTAGCCTTATGGACTTGGCAGATACTGAAATGGATGACCTGTTAGAGAGTTTATAAAAGATCCTATGACTAACGAAATACGCAAACCCCAAATGAAAAATAAACGTCAGGATATTGAAAATATGTATCCGCTCTCTCCTTTACAGGAGGGTTTTTTATTTCATTCTTTACTTGATGAAAAGCAAGGTCTTTACGCCCCACAAATTGCTATTACATTAAAAGGCAGCGTTAATGCTACAACACTAAAAGCAGCATGGTTGCACGCAGTGCAGCGCCACTCCATTTTACGTAGCGGTTTTTACTGGGAGCAACGTGAAGAACCCTTTCAAGTTGTTTATAAAAATGTGGTTCTCGACTGGTCAGAAATAGACCTTCGGGGCATTGATATAGCAGCTCAAATAGAACAGCAAAAACAACTGATTGAAAAAATTGGTGTAATGCACGAGCAATCGGGAATGCAGCCTGCGGCTTCTAGAATAAGCGCCTTGTTGTTAGTTTCTCCAGATATAGAGCTTTCATTTGACCAAATTAGAGAGACTTTAGGCTTGAGTAAAAGTGCTACAAGTAACGCCATTAATATGATGCTTACTGTATCTAAGATAGATTACATTACAAAGCCAGGAGATAGAAAAAGATACTTTAAATCGAAGATAGCTTCATGGAGAGAAGATATAAAAAGAGATTTTAAGAAATTT
>CAKZJW010000017.1 GCA_937120495.1 uncultured Oligoflexia bacterium | reverse complement strand
TTTATCAGGAATAGATTTTAATACCTGGTCGTTTATTTCTTTTAATTTCATGAATGAACTATCAGATTTAAACTCCCCTCAGGCCTTTATCTTTGGAACGGAAGAAGAGGCAGAGAAGGCATATACATTAATTTTAAAATACGACAAAGAAGCACTCTATTATCCTCCACTATCTGAAAACCCGTACTCTTCAATAATTCAGTCAGAGGCTTCACTATATAAGCGACATTTGACTCTACAAAAGCTTATTAAAAAGCCAAAATCGACAGTTGTTACCACTATTAATGCGATTCAACTTAAAGTTCCCACACCTACTGATGTTAAAAATACTTTTGATATTACAATTTCTGATATTATTTCTCCCAATGACCTTGCAATAAAGCTCACAAATATGGGGTTTAGTTCTTCTCCTACAGTAGAAGAGCCTGGCACATTTTCAAAAAAGGGTGAAATCTTTGATATCTACCCTCTTGATCAAGGGCCTCTAAGAATTCATTACTTTGATGATATGATTGAAGAGATTTTTAAAATTGATAAAGATACATTAAAGACTCAAAAAGATAATCCTGTAGAATCTATTGCAATAAATCAATCTCCTCAAGGTATCATTGATTCCAATTCAATTTTAAACTTAAGAAATAATATTCCTAAATTTGGACTATCTTCTAAATCGAAGACGGAAAGTCGAAATATAATTTTTGAAAAACTTTCTCAAAAAATGTTATTTGAAAATTATCCTTTATTTTTTCCTCTTTTTTTTAAGGAAACTACTACCCTTTTAGACTATTTTTCAAAAGATGTTTTATTAAACTTTTTCAACTTTGATCAAGCTTCAAATGACTTTAGTTTTTTTATTGAACAGATTAACGAGGCTTATAATCAATCAATTGCTGACCTTGAAGATGATGATATTTTTCCAAGCCCTAACCTACTTTTTAATGAGAAACTAAACTTTGATAACTTTAAAAAGATTTGTATCAGTGAAATTTCTCTAAGTTCAGATATTGATGAAGAGTTTGAATCTAGCATTCCTATTCATTTTGAGCCCACAAAAGTATTTTTTAAAAAGTTTGTGCATTCTGAGCCCAAAAACAAATATGAATACTTAAAAGAATTAATAAAATTAATTGAAAAGAAAGTTGCTTCTTCAGGAAAGCTCACAGTTCTCTACAAAAATGAAAGTTCTAAAAAAGAATTAGAATACATTATTTCAGAAAATATCAATAACGACTTTTTGAAATCAAATATAAAATACATTAACACCCCTCTGGCTTCTGGCTTCTACTACCCTAACGAAAATTCATTTTTCTTATCCGAATACGATTTGTTTTCACAAAAAATTCAAAAAACAAAAAAATCTAAACGTGTCACAACTGAGGATTTATTTGCTGAGCAGCTTTCTACACTAAAGATTGGTGATTATCTAATTCACAAAACACATGGTGTTGGTAAGTACTTGGGTATGGAAACAATAAAAATGGGCACTCAAGAGAATGATTTTATAATTATTGAGTATAAAGATAACGATAAAGTTTATGTTCCTGTTTACAAGTTAAATCTTATTCAAAAACATGCAAATCAGATCACTGAACAAAGACTTGATAGCCTAAAAACAAAAAAGTTTGAACAAGCCAAATCAAAGGCTAAAAATTCCGTAAAAAAACTTGCTTTCGACATACTTGAACTTAATGCTAAAAGAAAAACTAGGCAGGGATTTTCTTTTTCTCCACCGGATCAAATTTTTAAAGATTTTGAGGCAAATTTTCCATTCGAAGAAACTCCAGATCAAATAAATGCAATTGAAGATGTATTAGAAGATATGCAAAAGAACACACCAATGGATCGCTTAATTTGTGGAGATGTTGGATTTGGAAAAACCGAAGTGGCAATGAGAGCGGCTCTCAAGGCTGTTTTAGATAAAAAACAAGTTTCAATATTAGTACCAACAACTGTTCTTGCTCTTCAACACTATAATACTTTTATGAAGAGATTTGAAAACTTTCCTGTCTCTATCGAATTTGTTTCAAGGTTTAAAACAGCTTCTCAAACAAAAGATATTTTAAAAAGAGTTGAAGAAGGAAAAGTGGATATTCTTATTGGAACACACAAACTTCTCTCAGATAAAATTATCTATAAAGATTTAGGACTTGTTGTAATTGATGAGGAACAAAGATTCGGTGTAGCTCATAAAGAAAAATTAAAACTTTTAAAAGAAACTGTTGATGCTCTTGTAATGACAGCAACTCCTATACCAAGAACTCTTCAGATGTCATTTTTAGGAATTCGTGAGCTGTCTTTAATCAGAACAGCACCTCCAAAAAGACAAACGATTAAAACTTATATTATTAAAGATGACGGTAAAACAATTAAGAATGCAATTGAAAAAGAACTCAATCGAGGAGGGCAAGTCTTCATTGTTCACAACAGGGTTCACGATATTGATGAGTACGCTGCTTCTATAAAAAAACTAGTTCCTGAAGCAAATTTTGTCATTGCTCATGGTCAAATGCCTGAAAGAGAATTAGAAAAAAAGATCAAAGATTTTTATGATCATAAATATGATATTTTAATTTCAACCACAATAATTGAATCGGGTATTGATATACCGGCTGCTAACACTATGATTATTGATAGGGCTGATACCTATGGTCTTTCTCAACTCCATCAATTAAGAGGTAGAATAGGTAGGTCGGATAGAAAAGCTTATGCATATTTTCTAATACCTTCGAACCGAAACTTATCACCAATTGCTACAAAGCGTTTACGTGCATTACAAACCTATGCAGATATGGGCGCTGGCTTTTCTTTAGCTACAAGTGATTTAGAAATAAGGGGGAGTGGTGATATTCTTGGTGCTGAGCAATCCGGACATATAGCAAATATTGGACTTGAGCTTTATATGGATCTTCTTCAGGAATCTATTGAAGAATTAAAAGGGAAGTCTATAAGCCACAGTAAAACAATTGAAATTCAAACTCCGTTTCCTTCATACATTCCAAGCAAGTTTATTCAAGACACTGGACTTAGACTTAAGTTTTATAAGAGGCTAGCTAATAGTAAAGATCATGAAAGTTTAGAAAATATTATTGAAGAAATTGAAGATCAATTTGGATTATCTCCAATTGAGGCCAATAATCTTTATACAATTTTAAGATCTAGAATAAATATACAATTTCTAGCGTTAAAGAATATTAAGGCCTCGAGTAAATCCATTATTTTAAGTTTTGATCAGGATGAATTAAATACTGACGAATACTTGAGAAATAAAGTCGTTAGCTTTTTCATGGAAAGACCTAAGGTTTACAAGTTAAACCCGAACTTTTCAGTCAACTGTTCTTTCAAAGATGAGGTTACACCGGAAACTTTATTAGAGTTTACGAATTATATTGCACAGCAAATAGACCCATGTTAGTGTTTTTATTAGAATATAATAAAATTAACAATAGGAAATTATATGAAATGGATTTTTTTGAATTTAATGATTTTATCATCTCTAGCTTTTGCTCAAACAAAAAAAATGGATGATCCAATAGTTGCTGAAGTTAACGGTAAAAAAATTAAAAAATCTAGTTTATATAGATATCATTTAAATAACTTAAAATTTGTTAGAGCAAATAAAAAAGTTACTCTTGAAAAATCACTTAACGATTTAATTAACCGTATAATAGGTATTCAGAAGGGTATTAAATCAGGCTTAGATAAAAATCCAGTTGTTAAGAAAAAGATGAACGACATTGTTTATCATGCACAAATTTCTAAAGACCTTGAAGGCGAACTTAAAAAAATTAAAGTTACAGATTCAGAAGTTAAAAAATATTATTCAAAAAATCCAGAATATAGATCTGCTCAAATTCTTTATAGACTAAGAGCGAATCCAAGCAAAGAAGATGTTAAAAAAGCAAAAGAGCAATCTGAGCTAATTTATACTCAACTTCAAAAAACTCCTGATAAGTTTTTAGAGATTGCTAAGAAGTTTTCTCAGACAGCAAATGCTCCCATTGGTGGAGACCTTGGATATCAGCCTAAAACAAAGCTAACTCCTGAATATTACGAAGCTATTAAAGGTAAAGCTATAGGGTTTATTACTAAGCCAGTTAGAACTCAATACGGGTACCATGTAGCGAAAGTTTTAGGTGTTAAAAAGTATGAGCAAATTCAAAAAAAGTTGTACAAGAAGATTATTTACGATGTAAAAAGAGATGCAATACTAGAAAAATACTTTAAAAAGGAAAGAAATAAATCAAAAGTTAAGATTTATTCTAAAAACTTAAAATAAATGAAAAAAGCATCTTT
>CAKZJW010000016.1 GCA_937120495.1 uncultured Oligoflexia bacterium | reverse complement strand
ACGTGATGTCTCATTGGGACAAGATCGGCCATGTAAATATATTCGTTATTATAGGGATGAATCATATAAGGAGTATGTCCAAAACTTGCCTTAAAGTTTATTGATTCATTCTCATCGTTTAAAATTTCACCTTCAAGTTCGTCTAAAAGATTCAATCTTCCAAGCTCTTTGTATTTATCAAGTAGAGGAAGAAAATGTTTAGTATGAAAAGAGCCTTGGTCTTTTAAGGTTGCATTTTGTGAATACTCTAAGTGTTTTTTGTGAACATGAATTGTCGCATTTTTAAAAACGAGTTCTCCATTTTTTGTTCCTATCCCTCCGACGTGATCAAAGTGGAGGTGAGTTAGGATGATGTCAGTTATATCTTCAGGGGTGATATTTTTTGTCTTAAGAGCTTTTTCTAGCGCAAAATCAGATTCAGATATGGCAAATTGTTCCTTAAATTTATCCGAATGATAACTTCCAATCCCTGTATCAACGAGAATCTTTTTATTTTTTGTTTCAAATAACACAACACGCAGACTCATTAAAATACGATTGAATTCATCGGGCTTTATCTTTTTTTCCCACATGGGCTTCGGGATAATGCCAAACATAGCTCCACCATCTAGTTTGAAAGTACTTGGGTGAATGACGCTCGTTTTCATAATTTGTCCTTATATATATTAAAAATATTATAATTAATTTATTACTGCTTTTGGTCAAAAGTCTAGGGTATTTAGAGGTTGTAATAAGACTAAATACACATATAATTAAGCCAAGAATTTAACATTCGTTTAGACACATAAAGTTAAAATATAAGTTGCAATCTAAGGAGATGTAATGAACGTTCATGAATATCAGGCAAAAGACTTGATGAGAGAGTTCAACATAAGTGTTCTTAATGGTGGTACTGCAAAGACTGCCGATGAAGCTGTTGAAGTTGCTAAAAAATTAGGCGGAGATGTTTGGGTTGTTAAAGCTCAGATTCACGCAGGTGGAAGAGGTAAAGGTGGTGGAGTTAAAGTTGCCAAGTCTCTTGATGATGTAAAGAAATTTGCACAAGAAATTATTGGAATGACTCTTGTTACTCCTCAAACTGGTCCAGAAGGAAAGCTTGTAAATCTTGTTCTTATTGAGCAAGGCTGTGCAATCGATCACGAGTACTATGCAGGTATCGTTTTAGATAGAAACACAAGTAAGATTACTTTTATGGCAAGTCGTGAAGGTGGAGTTGATATTGAAGAAGTAGCAGCTTCAAACCCTGATGCAATTATAAAAGTTGGTATTGATCCAGCAGTAGGTTTCTCTGCTTACGTAGGAAGAAAACTTGCTAATGGTATTGGTCTTAAAGGTGATACTCAAAAGCAAGCAATCAAATTCTTTAAAGGTCTTTACGATATGTATATCGCAAAAGATTGTTCTATCGCAGAAATTAATCCTCTTGTAACAACTGTGGATGGAGATGTTATTGCTCTTGATGCAAAGTTAAACTTTGATGAAAATGCATTATACAGACAACCAGCAATTGAAGAATTAAGAGATCCAACTGAAGAGAGTGAAACAGAGCTTGAAGCTGGAAAGTATGGTTTATCATATGTAGATCTTGATGGAGACATCGGGTGTCTAGTAAACGGTGCTGGTCTTGCTATGGGGACTTTAGATATTTTAAAAATCTTTGGTGGAGAACCAGCAAACTTCCTTGATGTAGGAGGAGGGGCGACTAAAGAAACTGTAGAGAAAGCTTTCTCTCTAATTCTTGAAGATTCAAACGTAAAAGCAATCTTAGTAAATATTTTTGGTGGGATCATGAAGTGTGATGTTATCGCTGAGGGTGTTATTGCTGCTGCAAAATCTCTAGATTTAAAAGTACCTCTAGTTGTTAGACTAGAAGGAACGAATGTAAGTCTTGGGAAAAAATTACTAAATGAATCAGGTCTTGCAATTACTGCTGCTGATGATCTTGGTGATGCTGCTCAAAAAGCAGTTGCTGCTGCGAAGGGAGAATTATAATGGCTATTTTAGTTGGTAGAGATACAAAATTAATGACAGTTGGTGTAACTGGAAAGCAAGGAACATTTCATACTCTTCAATGTAGAGACTATGGAACAAATGTTGTTGGCGGTGTTACTCCAGGTAAAGGTGGAATGACTCACGAAGGAATTCCAGTTTTTAATACAATTACTGAATGTGTTGCAAAGACAGAAGCAAATGTTGCTATGATTTTTGTTCCACCTCCATTTGCAGCTGATTCAATTCTTGAAGCAATTGATGCTGAGGTTCCTCTAATTATTGGAATCACAGAAGGAATACCTATTAATGATATGGTAAAAGTTAAGTCTGCTCTTAAAGGCTCAAAGTCTAGACTTATTGGTCCTAACTGTCCTGGAATTATTACTCCAGGAGAAGCAAAGATAGGAATTATGCCAGGTCATATTCATATGCCAGGTAGAGTAGGAGTTATCTCTCGTTCAGGTACTCTTACATATGAAGCAGTTTTTCAATTAACTCAAAGAGAGATCGGTCAATCAACTTGTGTTGGTATCGGTGGAGATCCAGTTAATGGAACTGACTTTATTGATTGTTTAGAATTATTTGAAAACGATCCTGATACAGATGCTGTAATTATGATCGGTGAAATCGGTGGTACTGCTGAGACGGATGCAGCTCATTGGATTAAAGCAAATATGAGTAAGCCTGTTGTTTCATTTATCGCTGGAGCTGCAGCTCCTGCTGGTAAGAGAATGGGTCACGCTGGTGCAATTATTTCAGGTGAAGATGATTCAGCTGATGCTAAGTTTAAAGTATTGGAAGCTTGTGGTGTAACAATCGCAAGAAGTCCTGCAGAGCTTGGTGAAAAAATGGAAGCAGCACTTAAAGGTTAATTAACTTTTTAATTAATTTTATATTAAGCCTCTCGAGAGAATTGATTATCGAGGGGCTTTTTTTTGTTTATCTAACCCAAATCATTTCTTGATAATCTTTTCCACCGTTATTGTGATTCCACAGTTTTGCTTCACTGTAACCCGATCGATTTCCAAATAAAGAATTTGAAACAGCAGTTGTGCCAATACCGTTGTGGCAATAACCATAGTTTCCTAGGTAGGGGCCAGTTGAAAAACCAGAGCTGCACTTTGTGCTTCCCCACCAACCATTTCCAGTCCAAAGAAAGTAAACATCAGAGCTATCGCAATTAGTGTTTTCAAAATCACAGATAGATGTCACAAGAGTCTTATTAACAACGCCTATTGAGTCAAAAAATAAATCGCTCGAGGCAGTGTGGTGAATAATAAATGCATCATCTGAATCAAAGGTGCCAGCTGAGTTGAATTGCTTAAACATCCATTCACCTTCTGAGTTTAAAATAGATCGTATTGAACTGCTTCCAATACTATAGCTATCGGACTTTGTGATATTGTCTATATCTCCACAAGGGTTTTGAAAAAAAGCATTTAGATTTACACCGCAGTCCTCGACGTTAACTGTACCCAATTGTCGATTTGAAACTAAAGTCCATCCACCACCAAGAGTTGTCATATCACATAGGACTTTAATTACATTTCCAGATGTAGGCTCTATCCAGTAAGTAGCATCGCCTTCATTATTGTATGCAGCCGATTCTTTATAAGAGAGGCACGATGTTGCATAGGAGCTATTATTAAATTGGTATGAGCCACTTACAATTTCTAATTCTAAAGTAGGATCAGCTGTATTGTTTGTTTCACTATTGGTACTTGTTCCAATTTTACTTACAAGGCCAGAAGAGCCCGCACCACCACAGCTGACTAATATGAGACAGAATAGGTAGAGAAGAATAGGATTAAAGATTTTATACCCTTTCATAGTATTACTAATCGGTGAAATATTAAGAGTTCTTTAAGAAAGAAGATGAATACTCAGGTAATGAAAGATGCTACAAGCAGGAGATCCTATCTCTTCCTGTTTTAGATCGTTTTAGTTCTTTTTGAGAGAGTTTGCCTTTTTTGTGTTTTTTACAAAGCTCTTTCATCTTTACACCGTCAAAGCCTGTGTCGCTAAAGTTATTATCTCTTTTGGAATCTATTTTAGAATTTAAGACACCTTTTAGAGCTGAGCTTTCACCAATATGATAGAAAGATTGATTATTTCCACTTGGTTTGTAAGTTTCAAAAGCCCCGTGTTGAGAATCCCATTCGTATACTTTACAGTCCTTTCCAAGAAAGCGCTCTCTATTAACGCCAGCAGTTTTTCTTTTTGGAAGAGGAATCATTTTTTTTAACTTCATAAACGGTGTGCACTTCGAGGGAAATTTCACAACTCCATTCGGATCTCGAACAATTCCGTATTTATGAAACTCACTCATTTCATTTATGATTCGATCAGTTTCAAGCTCACATTTACTCTTTAGAGCAAAAGCATTTGTAACTATAAGAAAGAGCAGTAAGAATTTATATAGCACAACCAACCGCCTTTAATTTTCTTTCGAGAAGCTTACTATTGCCTTGATCTGAAATTAATTTAATTTTCTTTATCGCTTGCTCTGATAATTTCTCAAGAAATTTAAATGGTATTTTCAATCCCTTTCCAAGAATAGAAGCAATCTTTTTGAGTTTGAAAAGTAGGCGAGTTATAGTGAGAGCCAGCTTTCCACTTCCAGCACCAACTGTTATTGCTGTAATAAGAACATCAACACCAATACTTCCAAGAATATTACAAATGATTTGTGCTTTTTGATTGTTCGGCATCGC
>CAKZJW010000015.1 GCA_937120495.1 uncultured Oligoflexia bacterium | reverse complement strand
ACAACCGGAAACAAAGAATTCATATTTACCTCAAATACTATTTTAACTATAATTTAGAGAAGATAAACTCTTATATGAGGAAATATGGCAATTCCTAGCTACAAACAGATAAATATTAACAATTCTTCGGTAGAATCCGTGAAAGACCAATTAGACCTGCATGTATTTGGTCAACTCCCCTTCATTTTAACTATCTCACACCTGAGCAATGAAGCTGAGGCACTATCCAGTATTGAAGATTATCTAGAACAGAAAAGTATAACTAATTATCCTTACCCAATTTATATAGTTTCAACAATAAAGAACCACAATGGTCTTTTTTCAATATTTGAAACTCAGCATGAATGTCCTCAGTTTTTTAATCAAAAAATAAAACAGTTAAATTCTCGAGAAAATAAAATCATTCAAAAGGTATACTTAAAACAAAAAAATTTACAAAATATGCAGGGTCATAACTTTGAAGAAACTTTACATAAGTACGCTCAAAATCATAAAGAAATTCACATCCTAGAAAAGGAAAAAGACTTTCTTAGATCATTAACAGAGAAGCTTGAGGACTATTATGGCAAATGATGGTAATGAAAAAGACGAACTGATTGGATTCAAAGACTTTCTTGATGGCGAAGACAAAAGTTTTTTAGAACAACCAAATTTCAAAAAAAGAATAAATTCTGACTTTGAGCTTGTTACTTTTTTACAACATGAATCAACAAGAATTAGCAATCATATCGAAACCTTTGAAGAGAAGGTTTATATTCTCAAAAATTATTCTCAATTTCCGAACTTATTAGTTGAGGCTGAGACTCAAAACATTGAACACAGAGTTGAAGCAATTGAATTATGCACGAGGGAAGACTCGCCTCTCTTTATGAATCTCTCTGGTGTATTTGCAAATTTCTTTAAATAACTAGCTCGCTAGTATTAGTAGAATTGGACCACCAACGTGTTGAAAATCATCTTCTTCGAGAGTATCAAATTCATACCCCGAAATATTTTCATTTAAAATTCCATATAAGTAATTTTCTATTCCCTCAACATTCTCAAATCCATATGTCTTACAAAAAGCAGATAAGACAGAACTTACGTCTTCATTCAGCTGAGGCTTAAGTATATATTCTCCATTTACCTGCTGAGAGTACTTATTGTAGAAGGATTTAAATTCAACAATTGAAACACCAAGCTTATTTGGTTTAGAATTCTCAAAAAGAGCAAAATTTATAAATGACGATATAATGATGGCTTCAAAATCAATTTCAGAAACGTCGTAATTAATATAGAAACTATCTTGAAGCTTACCTTCATCCTTAAGGTTCATAAAACTCTTCGAGAACTCTTCAATAAAAGGACTAAGTGAGCAAAACAATGCTACGTTCTTTTTCCAGAATTCAAAAGTAGTCAAATCATTTATATGCTTAGCATGAAGACCAACTCCAAAGTTTTTTACCTTTGGTATCTCCAAAAAGGAATTTTCTAAAAAGTTAGTCCACCAACTTCCAATGAAGTACTCATTCTCATGAGTTTCAAAACTTTTCCCTATTAGAGATTTTTTTAGTTTTTTCTTTTCAATACCAATTAAGCTAACACCTATCTTATAGAGGTCAAAAAAATCAAATCTTTCAAAGATCGATACATTCTCTTCAGCTGAACCCTCCGAGACAGACTCTTTTTTAAGAAAAAGTAATCCAAGTTCCAAATAAGATTTTGTTTCAGCTCCAATTTTCGTTAATTCAACTCTTCCACCTTTTAGTGCATCTTTCAGAGTTATTGTTGAGTTTATTAACCTTAAAAAAGTAAAATGTAGGAACTGTTTTCTTTTATCATCTTTAACCTTAGATAATTCAGATAAAATATTTTCCATATCTATATTAAAGCCAACAAGAGCTGATGAGTGTAGTGATTGATTCTGAGACAATAAATCAATTGCTCCTGTCTCAACACCTTTAGATTTTATTAGTTTTTTTACTTGTGAATAGGTTGCAAAAGGATGAAGCTTTTCGCTTGCTTCGAAGTAGTCAACGAAACCATACTCTCTAAGTCTTTCTTTCTTATTTTGAAATCCCTCTTCTTGAATTTTTGAAAAAGAATCATTCATAAGTTTAAACAAAGTCGTATACGCCCCTTCAACACCAAGGATGTCATACATTGAACGAATTAAGACCTTTAACTCTCCTGGGTATTGATAATCTTCACCATACTCAATTAGCAGTAAATTATCGTCCGTTAAGAAGTAAAAGTCGTGATCTGGATACATTGGATCTTCAGCATCGAAAGTATAAATATTAACTCTAGATTTTAAATATAAATAAAAATCTTCTGAAGTTGAAAACTCTCCAACTAACTGATCATCTCTTAACCTTGAATATGATTCAATCCAAAATTCAAAATGTGTTGGATCAACAATATCTTTTTTCCATAGATCAAGATCAATAAAAGCTTGTCTTTGCTCTTTGGAGAGCTTTGGAAGAACTGTTGCCAACTGACTTGGTGTACTTGATATCAGTGATATGTATAAGGGCTGAATTGGAACAACCGAAAGGTCCACCCCTCCATCAACAAGCTTCTCAATATCCTCAAAGGTATTATAAGCTTGAGCTTCAAAAAGAATTTTTTGTAAGATGTTATTTTTCGATTCATTGTCCATGAAGGACTTATACACTCAAAGAGCTATTTAGCCAAGAATCTCCTTCAAAGCCGCTCTTTCTTTATCGTTAAAGGCAAAAGTTCCTGAGCCTAAAAGCCCTCTCAATCTCTCTTTTGTCTCTTCACTTTTTGGATCATGTCTACTTGTTGCAGGTTTATCAGCAACTGCCTCTTTTGATTTTTCAGCAGCCTCTTTGCTTATAACAACTTTGGCACCTTCTTTTTCGACAACTTTAAATTTGTCGCCATATTTTGCAGCTAAACGCTGTTTTATTGCATCCTGCTCACTTTTAAACTGAGCTTTCTTAGAAGCGATTTCACCTTGCCTTGCATTATT
>CAKZJW010000014.1 GCA_937120495.1 uncultured Oligoflexia bacterium | reverse complement strand
TCAGTGAGTTTTATATTTTTCAAAATTTCATTGAGCTTCTTTTCTTCAAGTCCTTTAAGAAGAGCAACTCTTTTCTTTAAGCTTTGAGAAAAATCGTGCTCGCCATTCATGGCCTCTTCTGTGATTCTATGAACTTCATCATAAACACCATGAACCTTGGCCATCTCAACAATGACTTCTGATTGAATAAGTGTTGAGTCCATATCAAAAACAATTAAGCGCTTATTCCATCTCCAAACATCGTCTTTTAAAAGAGCAAGATCCGTATTGTGATTATTTGATACACTTATTAATTTCTTTTTTACTTCAAGCCAGTTGATATTTTCTGTTTGAGCAATTGTTGCAATATCAAGGGATTTAAATTCATCTTCAGTAATATTATCAATTCTTTGAATATTAATATCACTTTGAGCAAGTATGCCTGATATATCCTCAAGGAAATCAGCTTTTAATCCCTGTTGATTTACAGCAGAGATAATATACTTATCACCTTTTTTCTTAATTGCTTGAAGGTCTTCAACGATTTCAAATTCAAGCTGCATATTCATTTTCTTCGCTGTAAAAAATAAATCTTTTAAAAGGGGAGACTCTTCAATTTCAGTATCTTTAGTACTTAATAGAATATTTAATGAAAGGAAGCCATGAGTAATTGATTGGCCCATGTCCTCAATCGTTGCATTATTTTTACTTATGCACTTCATAAGACCAGCTGTAATACCGGGATGGTCTTGGCCTGTAACGAATATTAAAATAAGCTTCTTGCTCATCTTTAAATTACCTTTGACTTATTTTTTACACTTCTTGTGTTTTTTGAAGTTTCTTTTCTTCTTTTCTTTTTTTCTTAGCTTCTCTTTTCGCTTGGCGATCTAGCTTTAGTTTTTGAATCATCGAAATTGAATATGAAACAGCAGACCATAGCGAAATAATGGAAGCGATATAAATAAAGATAATTCCCATTTGAGGGAATGGGAAAATTAACCACGCCTCATTTGCCATGAGCATTGGAATACCCACCATCATTGTAGCTGTTTTCCACTTTCCAAGACTGCTTACAGGAACTGTAATTCCCTCATTCATTGCAAGAAGACGAAGGCTTGTCATATACATCTCTCTTAAAACGAGAATAATAACAACGACAGCTGGAATTCTATCAAGAGATGCGAGCATAATTAAACTTGAAACAGTTATGAATTTATCGGCAATCGGATCAAGGAAAGATCCAAAGACTGTAACGATATTTCTTTTTCTTGCGATATAGCCATCAAAAAAATCTGTAATTGACGCAGCAACAAAAATCCATCCGGCGATCCAGCCAAAAGTGCTCTGATATCCTGGACTAATATAGTCAAATTCAGAAGATGCTACTAATAGGCATCCAATCACTAGTGGAATCATCAATATTCGAAAAATAGTAAGTCTATTAGGTAGATTATCTATCTCTAAATCATTTTGTTCGGACATATTATATTAATATCAAATTTCACGTCTCAAGCCTAATATTTTCCTACTAACTTTTTAAAAAACACGCTCTTATAATGATTCTATAGTTAAATTGTAGAGTCTATTGCTGCATCACAAAAGGAATACTAAATGGCCAGACACTTAAACCTCGTTCAAAGCGACTTCGAACAACTAGAGAAGATCGTTTTTCCTCGTTTTCCTTTTTGTTACTTAACTTTTAAATGTGACGAATACGATACTCATGTTTTTGAGGTAAAAGATATTTCTCAAACGGGAATGCAGTTAGCACTTAAAAATGGTGAACACCAAATGAATGCTGAAAAACTAATTAATGGAACTGTTAATTGGCAGGGGATTAGTATTGATGTCTCAGCAGAAGTTAAATGGACAACTGAGAAAAGACTTGGGGTAGAGTTTACCCATAAACCGAGTCATAGAGAATCGGTAAATGAATTCTTATCAATTCAAAATTTTGCAAAATCATTAAAGCCAGTTCATAAAATGGAATTTGATTTTGACCTTCCAGTAAAATTAAAATATTGGCTTCGCTCGGATGGACCTGTTGAGGTTTTTGTTTGGCAACATAGTGATGGCGAGCTTTCGCAGTTTGAAGTTCTTATGATGGAAAATTATATTCAGTGGAAAGATGGGCAGGGGCTTAAAACTGCACGCATAATGTCAAAAAGAGATATTGATACGCCACTTATTACAGAGGATGAATTTGTTATTAAAGTTGATGAAACAATTGATGATAGTAAAATTGATCTAGCTTGTACTTTAATTAGCCATATAAAAGAAGACCTTCTGGGTCAGCAGTGTTGTGACTTTATTAAAATGAAGCTTGGAATATAGCGCTCTCACTGATAAAATTGCTCTCGTAGAAGTTAAAACCAAAAAGGATCCAAAGTGAATAGAAACTTAGCATTAGAATTTGTTAGAGTTACCGAAATGGCATCAATTGCCTCAGCCAGATTAATGGGTAGAGGAGATGAGAAGGCAGCAGATCAAGCAGCAGTAGATGCGATGAGATCAATGCTTGATTCAGTTGAATGTGATGCAACTATTGTGATCGGAGAGGGTGAGCGAGACGAAGCTCCAATGCTCTTTATTGGTGAAAAAGTTGGTTCAGGAAATGGACCAGAGCTTGAGATTGCAGTTGATCCACTTGAGGGAACAACAATTTGTGCGGTTGGTGGATATAATTCAATTTCAGTTATGGCCATCGGACAAAAGGGTTGTTTGATGAATGCGCCTGATACTTATATGAATAAAATTGCAGTTGGTCCTGAGGCCAAAGGCTGTATCGATATAACTTTGAGCCCAACTGAAAATATTAAAAGAGTTGCTGAGGCCAAAAAGTGTCGCGTACAAGATTTGACGGCTATGGTTTTAGATAGACCTCGTCACCAAGAATTAATCGAAGAACTTAGAAATACAGGATGTAGAATTCACCTAATTGGTGATGGAGATGTGTCGGCGGCAATCGCTACTGCACTTCCTGATTCTGGAATTGATATTTTATTTGGAGTTGGTGGTGCACCTGAGGGTGTAATTGCAGCAGCTGCACTTAGATGTATGGGCGGAGATTTCCAAGGAATTTTCCATCCAAGAAATGATGAAGAAGTAGCTCGTGCCCGCAAAATGGGTATTGAAGATATGAATAAGGTTCTAAATATTGATGACCTAGCTTCTGGAAATGTAATGTTTGTTGCAACAGGTGTTACTGATGGAAGTTTACTTGAGGGTGTAAAGTTTAAGCCTTGGGGAGCGTTGACTCATTCTATTGTTATGAGAAGTCAGTCAGGAACTATTCGTCATATTCAAGCAGAACATCACTTTGATAAAAAGCCTAGATACTAAATAACCTGGTTAATCCAACCAAGTTCATTTTTACTCTTAATATTTAAATAGACCTGTTGTTTACATTGATAGGGACACCCACTTATATTTAGAATTTGATAGGTGTTATTTTCTACTAAATAGTCAGGGAGGTATGCAGCAGCATGCCCATTAATAACTAAAGACTCAAGAGTTCTCAGAGATGAAGTTGTGTATGATTTTAATCTTGGGAATTTGTTGTCTCTCCACCCATCACTATCTTGAAGTTCTGTCGTTTTTCCTAACATTTCTATTGAAGGAGTGACAAAGCTATACTTTAAAAGCTCTTTAACTGGAATGACCTCGCCTTTTTTTGATTTTTTAAATAGAGGGTGACCTGGACCGATAACAGTGTGGAATTTTACATCAATGAGTTTTTTACTAAAAAAATTATCAGATAACTTTTGTGTACTGAGAGCAATATGAATTTCGTTATTGTTTAATTTGGCTTGAAGTTGGTTCTTTTTGAGAGCTCTTAACTCTACATTTGAGTCTGGAAATAAGGAGTTTATAGAACTCGCAAGTTCAACACCAAACTTAGAGAGAAGTGCTTCTTCGCCTCCAATTACAGCGTTAAAACTACTTTTTTTACCAAGGATCTCAAACTTAATATCAGATTCCATATTCAAAATCTTTTGAGCTCTAGCTTTTAGAAATACCCCTTGTTTCGAAATCGTAATTCCTCTTCCTGTTCGATTAAAGAGTTTTACCCCTAATTCATTTTCAAGTCTTGTTATCGCCTTACTCAGCGAGCCAGTGGATATTCCAATGTTTTCAGATGCTTGATGAATATTCTGAGTCTTGGCGACAGCTATAAAATACCTTAATTCATTCATTTCCATAATCGAAACATATATATCAATATTGTTTCTTTTGTCAAGGGGGTGTGTAGTGTATTTAGTCTTTGAAATCTTAATCAAAGGAGAAGGTATGAGGTTTTTATTATTAAGTATTTTTATTATTGGGTTTGTTCATAGGGCACAGGCTGCAAAGCAATTTTGTTATGAGGCTTCAAAGGGAGAAAGAATTTGTTTGGATAAAGATATCAAAGAATTGATTGATGGTGAGATTGTGGAGCTTAGCAGTCTAAGAAGAAATGGAACTTATGTTAAATTTCCAGATAAAAGGTTGCAGGCATGTTCGCAACCTAGAGAGGGAGCTAGAGTTTGTTCAACTTATACAAAAATTATTCTACAAAAATTATACCTAGATGCTAGTGAAGTTATTCCTGGTCGTATTTATGACCGATTTTCTATTTATAGAGATGCCAGTGTGATTTTTAAGTAAGTTGAGACTCGTTAGAGAGAATAACTCGGGTAATAATAGGTAAGTTCTCTCTACTCTTTATCTTAATGCCATATTCCATTAAAATAGTTTAAAAGAATAATATTATTCAGTGGAGTGAGTAAATGGCATCAGCACAAATATCAGAAACATTTAATGCAAGTATAGATAAAGTTTTTAAAGTTCTATCGGACTATTCTTCGTATCCAGATTTTATGGATGGAGTAAAATCTGTAGATATTCTTGAAACAAATGGTGATACTTCAAAAGTTCAATACAATATTAATATTATTAAAAAATTTCAATATGTTCTAAATTGTACGGCCGTAGAAAATAAAAGTGTAAGCTGGAGTTTTGATTCTGGAGATCTTTTTGCTTCAAATAATGGAGTATGGGATTTAACAGATAATGGTGATGGAACAACAACTGTTGATTATAAAATTGATATCGATTTTAAAGTAAAGGTTCCAGGAATGATTTCTAAAAAACTTGTTTCTAGTAATCTTCCATCAATGATGAAATCAGTTCATAAAAAAGCAAAAAGTTTATAAGAATATAAAAATATAAAAGGATAGGTCGTGGAAGAAGAAGATAAGGATAAAAAGAATATTTCAGATATCTTTAAAAAAGTTGTTAGTACTGGAATTAGTGCTGCTTTTACAACTGAAGACACTGTTAAAAATATTATTCAAGATCTACCACTTCCAAAAGAGATGGCCCAAGGACTTTTGGCCAATGCAAAGCAAACGAAAGAAGAGTTTGTTTCTGGTGTTAAAAATGAGCTTAAAACTTACTTGGATAAAATTGATTTAACTAAAGAGATTGATCGAGTTTTAGAGAATTATGATCTAGAAGTTAAGGCCAATATCAAATTTAATAAAAAGAAAAAATCAGCTAAGTCTAAAAAACAAGAGTAGTCATTGGATTATATTGAATCAAATCTTTTAAAATACAAAGAGGAGCTTGATAAGTTTCCAGCGGCAAAACTTCTTGCGGTTTCTAAGACAAAATCATCTGAATTTATTAAAAAAGCCTATAGCTTGGGACAAAGAGATTTTGGTGAAAACAAGGTTCAAGAGCTTGTTTTGAAAAGCAATGAGCTAAAAGAGTGTTGCCCTGATATAAGGTGGCATTTTATAGGTTCTCTGCAGTCTAATAAAATCAATGGCTTACTCGGTGTAAAGCACCTTGTATCTATTCATTCCATCGATAGTATCAAATTATTGAATAAGTTAATCCAAAAGAGTTCTGATAGAAAACTAGGATTGTTTCTACAGGTAAATACTTCGGGGGAGATTGAAAAATCTGGCTTTAATACAGACGATGAAGTACTAGAGGCTATAAAACAAATGGAGAAGCTTTCTGGTTTTTATTTGCAGGGTTTGATGACCATTGGAAAGATAAGAACAGAAAACTTTAATGAAGAAGCAAAGATATGTTTTAATAGAGTAAGTGAATTAAAACAAAGAATTGATTCTTCACAAGGTCTAAATCTAGAACTGTCCATGGGGATGAGTTCTGACTATAAAATTGCTCTTGATTATAAAAGCAATTGGATAAGAATTGGATCTGGTATTTTTGGAAAAAGATAAAATAGAATTTAAGGAGATATTATTATGAGCGATACTTTAAGAAAAGTTCCTGAACTAAGCCTACTAAGTTATGTAAATGGATCTGATAGTGAAAAAGCAGATTTTGTAAGCAAACTTTATTCTGGAATTAAAGATTATGGTTTTATTATTCTAACTGATCATACGATGACTGAAGAAGTTATTGATAAAGGTTATGCTGCTTCAAAGGCTTTCTTTGCACTAGATCAAGCAAAAAAAGATGCATGTATATCAAAAGCTGGTGGCGGACAAAGAGGATATACTCCTTTTGGAACAGAGCACGCCAAAGATAATCCTTATAAAGACTTAAAAGAATTTTATCATGTTGGGCGTGAAGTAGAAGAGGGACATGTATTTCACAAATTCTATCCAGGAAATATTTTTCCAACAGAAGTAGAAAACTTTAAAAAAGATATGCTCAATATTTATGATGAGCTAGATAAGACTTCTCAAATTCTTCTAGAAGCCCTTGGAAAAGCATTAGATGTACCAGCAAATTACTTTAAAGATATGATTACAACTGGGAACTCTGTTCTTCGTGCGATTCATTATCCACCAGTTGGTGAAGCTCCTCCTGAGGGATCAATTAGAGCTGCTGCTCATGGTGATATAAATTTAATTACAATCTTAATGGGAGCTACAGCTTCTGGTTTACAACTTCAAGACAGAGATGGAACTTGGCTAGATGTTAACTCTAAAGAAGGGCAACTTGTTGTTGATGCAGGAGACATGTTAAGCAGAATTACAAATGATATTATTCCAGCAACAATTCATAGAGTAATTAATCCAAAAGATGCGACTTCAGCGCGTTTCTCAATGCCATTTTTTGTACACCCACATCCAGAGGCGATGTTAGAATGCATTCCAAGTTGCGAGGGGGATGGTGCTAAATATCCGCCGATCTCAAGTCATGACTGTCTTCAAAAAAGACTAGTTGAGATTGGACTTATGTAATAAGTTTTTAAAATCACATAAAAATTAAAGTATATTGGGCCTGTGTTTCAGGCCCTTTTTTATTTTCTGAAACAGTGTCAAAGCGCCTCCGGTGCATCCAGTCAGAAGTTAGTATTTTTCCATAGACGGGACAAAATGCCAGCGATACCTCATGTATACGAAACACATACAAGATTAAAGATTAACTTTTTATTTCGAGGGACAGCATGAAAAACACATTATCGCTTTTATTGATGTCATCTGCACTTTTAGTTGGGTGTAATGGTAAGTATCAAGAGGGTTATACGGAAGGTTTTGATTCAGGTTATGGCGAAGGGTATGACAGTACATACTCTGGTGCATACGCAAATGGACAAACAGACGGTACAACTCAAGGATCAACAGCAGGTTACAATGATGGACACGCACAAGGTTTAGACATTGGTTGGGATCAAGCTTATGAGCAATTTGCAGAGGCAGACTTTAATCAGGGTCTTGCTGATGGAGAGGTTGCTGGTTTTAATCAAGGTGGAATCGATGGTTCTATTGTTGGTTTAGCTGATGGTCAAGCTTCTGGACAAACAGAAGGACACGCTGATGGTTATGCAACTGGACACGCAACAGGGTTCAATCAAACATACCAAAGTGGATACGATTCAACTTATGCTGGTGCTTATACTGATGGAAATGCACAAGGCCTAGCAGATGGTTTTGGAAACGGTCAAGCCGATGGAGAGTCTCAAGGTCAAACTGATGGCTTTAACCAAGGTTATAATCAAACTTATCAAGGTGCTTACAACCAAGGTGAGAGCGATGGTTATAACTCTGCCTATAACTCTTCTTATAACTCTTCATACAACTCTTCATATAACCAAGGTGAAAGTGATGGTGCTGATGAGGCATTCGCAGAAGGTTATGATGATGGTTACGACGACAATTATACTGGCCATTATAACTCTAGCTATAATAGTGCATACAGTTCTAATTATAATAATGCATATAATTCAGCTCATAGTGAAGGTGAAGACGATGCCTATGATGACTCATATGATAGTGCTTATAATTCAGCATATAACTCTTCTTACGATTCTGAATATGACTATGGTTATAGCGATGGTTTTGATGACGAGTACGCTTCTTCATATAATTCTGGTTATAGTGATGGCGATTCAAGCGGCTATAGCGATGGTTATAGTGATGGATATGATTCGGGTTGGGATGATGGATATGATTACGGACTTGGCTTTAGTGCAAGAAATAAAAATCCTGCAATAAAATTAGCGGCCATGGTTAATAGTGATCTTGTAAATTACTCTTCTTTACCAAAATTTAACTCAGCTTCAACAATTGAAAATGGAACGATCGTTTTCTCTCACGCTGATGGTGGAAGTGTTGATATGGAAAAATTTGCGGCTCTAAAAGAGCAGCATTACTTAAGTGCTATGAGTGTTCAGATTCAAACTCGTTTTGGTCTTGATAAAGATGCAGCAAAAAGAATGGCTACTGTTGCTCACCAATTTAATAAGGTGGCAGGCAGCAGAGAGATGACAACTGCAGATGCTTCAGCATTTACAAAAAGATTAGTTGGTTTTGATTTAGGTGAAATTGATTCAGCAGTAAAAGAATCAATGAAAGGTGACTCTAAAAAGTTAGATACTATTTTAGAGGGAGCTGCACAAACAATTGGAACAACACCAGAGAAATTTAACTCGATGGTACAAGCGATCTTTTTCTAGAAGGCAAAAGCCAAATAGATTAAACAGGAGTAAAGAATGAAAAAATACTTAGTAGTAATAATGGCCATCTCTTTTATCGGTGTTGGTTGTAAAAATAAATATGAAGAAGGCTTTAACGCTGGTCACTCTGATGGATTTGCAGAAGGATCGTCTGATGGGCAAACAACTGGTTATAACGATGGTTTTAATTCAACTTACCAAGGTGCTTATAATTCAAGTTTTGTAACAGGAACGGCTGATGGAACTGCACAAGGTTTAGCAGAAGGTGAAGCTCACTATACAAACCAAGATAATTACGGAAATGGTTTTGATCAAGGTTTTGCGAGTACTTATGATGATGGGTATGCAGGTGGGTATAATACTTCTTTTGATCAAGGTTATAATCAAACTTACCAGGGTGCATTTAATGCTGGTGAAGCAGAAGGTTTAGTCGTTGGACAAGTAGATGGTTTTAATACTGGAGAAGCTGACGGACAAACTGATGGCTTTAATGATGGTTACGCTGATGGTGAAGCTGTAAATTATGATGCAGGATTTGATAATGGATATGCCTCTGGTCATGCAACAGGTTTATCTAATGGACAAACTGCTGGTCAAAATGATGGTTACAGCGATGGACATGCGGATGGGACAACTGCTGGTAATGTAGATGGAAATAACGATGGTAGCACTGATGGTTATACAGCAGGGCATGCAGATGGATACAATAATAACTCATACTATAACCAAGGTTATAATATGGGGGATGACGACGCTTATGCTGATGGTTCAAGTCATGGATCAAGTGATGGCGCAAGTGATGGCTCATACGATGGAGACAATGATGGTTATGCTGATGGATATGCCTCTGGTGGATCATCGGGAACGTATGCTGGTCAAATAGATGGATCATATGACGGAGCAGCGGATGGTTATTCGGCTGGATATTCAGATGGTGCATGGGATGGATCAGGTTCAGCTTATGATGATGGTTTCAACGATGGTTATAATGATTCTTATAACGATGGATGGGATGATGGTTATGATGATGGATGGGATGATGGATACTACGCTGGTAGTTCTTCAAAAATTTCTAATCCACAAGCAAGACTTGTTTCTATGATTAATGAAGACTTATTTCAATACTCAAAACTTTCAAAGTTTGACTCTAAAGCGGCCATTGCAAATACAATGGGTCTCAGTCATGCAGATAATGGAACTGTAGATATGGAAAAGCTTGCTTCTTTAAAAGAGCAGCATTACCTAAATCAAATGGCGAATCAATTAAATATTCAATTTGGTCTAAGTATTAAAAGAGCAAAAGAGATTGCAAAGGTTGCTCATCAGTTTAATAAGCTTTCGGGTTCAAGAGAGTTAACTGAAAAAGACGCCGAAGCATTTACAAATGAAGTTATTGGAACTTCATTGAAAAAAGTAGAGAAGGCAGTACGCGCTTCAATGAAAGGTGATTCAACACTTCTTAATAAGGTTTTAGGAGACATTGCTTCTCAGAACGGAACAAGTTCAGAGAATGTTAATGAAATGATCCAAGCGGTCTTCTTCTAGGATGTTCTCAAATATGCGGCTTCTAATTTCTTAGAGGCCGTATCTTTTATTTTTCTTCAAACGGATTCGAATTCATCCAGTCATTTTGTTCAGTACTTACAGCTTGCTCAACACTTGGAGCTTTAGGGTCATAAGCTTCCCAACGAGTATCTCCGAGTGCATTCCAATCACTAATCTTTGTTGCATAATCAGCTACACGACTTGATAAGGTTTCTATATTTAGGTCCGACCAATTATCGTATTTTTGCATAAGTTTAAAGTGCTCTTGATCTTTAGAAAGTTCTTTGTATAGAGAAACAATTTCTAGTGCCGTCTCATCACAAAGCTTATCAGTTTTAGAAGTTCTGCTCGCTACGTATTTTAGATACTCACAGTATTTTTTTAATTTACTTGATTGAGAGAGAGAAAGTTCAAGTTTTGTCGTAAGAACTCTTTGACGAGAAAGATATGAACGAGAATCAATCTCAACATTCATGAGAGTTGATAATCTTCTAAAGTCAGGATCTTTTTTCTTAAAACGAGTAAATTCTTTTTGAAATTTCTTTATACTTTTTTTGTTCTCTTTGATTAGGTGCTTAATATAAACTGGCATTAACTGTTCAGTCATTCTTTTTGTTAATTCAATATCTCTTTTTAAAATTGGAGTTCTATTTTCTGGCTTTAGAGAATCCTTAACTTTTTGATCAATTGTTTTAAGTTGTTTTTTTACCCAGCTTTTTCTATCTATGGTCTTAGAAATATAATCACCAAGTGGCATTTTATATTTTTTATTAGCGACAATTTTAAATACCATCAGTTGTGATCCAAGGATTGATTCACTAAGAGGGAAAATATCATCTCTTAAAAAATCATTGAACATATAACTTATTTTTGTTTTTTCATCACTTGCAAGTTTTGCGCAGCCTTTTGCATCTGGATAAACTTCTTTAAGAACAGATTCAACAGAGACCATTTGCTGGATATACTCTTTATCAGACTGACTCATTCCTGGATTTTTATAATTATTAAGCAGCTTGTAAAATAATGATAGGTTTGACCCTGTTGTATAGACTTCCTTTGCAATTTGAGGACATCTTGAAATACTTCCGCGCTCTCCACTTGATAGATCAACGATATCTGAAGGCATGTGCATTCTATTTAATATCTTATCAGCCGCAACCTTTGCTTCAGAAGCAATATTATAGTGAAGACATAGAGGACAATTCTCAAGTAGGTCTTGTTTCTTTTTATCTAGATAAGTATCAAGTTTTAAAAGCTCATCCTTTCTTTTAGACATTCCAAGATAATCTTTTACATCTTTTTTTGCTTCAACAAATGAACAAAATTGATTCATAAAGAGTTTTTCTTCATTCAGATTCTTAAAATTATAAGGACGATTATTTTTAAAGATTTGATCAATCCCTTCGATAGCTTTAGAAAGAATACTTCCACTTAATGAAATAGCAAAAGAGTATGGGCCAGATACGTTACCAACAACAGTTGAAATTTCTTTTACAATTGATGAGATCGAACCAAGAGTCGTATTTTTAGATTTCTTTTTTAAGCAGGATTCATTATTTCCGATGAGAGAAATAACTTGTGCAATACTATTAGAGGCACTCTTTGTAAGAGTCTCAAGCTCTTCGACTTCAGCACCCTCTAGCGATGTGCTTGTTTCTCCTGAAACAATTGATTTATATTTTTTCCATTTATCTGAAGTAAGGACACTACCTAAGCTGCCAATAGTCTCAGAGATTGTATTACACTCTTCGCTAGAATTGATATTAGCCTGAATCTCTTCTAATGTACTAAGGACTGAATTAGCATCTTCGCTTATGCTTGGACAGACTGTTCGCGGATTCACCGTTCCAGCTAAAATAGTATTAGAGACTAAAAGTGCACTTATTATTAAATTTTTCATAATATTTCTTAGCATGATGCGTTGCAACTATACAGATAGAGCGTAAATTTTATATTTTGTGTGCCTAAGCATTTGAAAAAAGGGTTATTGTGAATAGAAGAGCTGTTGTTATTGGTGCAACTGGAGTTGTTGGAAGAGAGCTGGTTACTCTATTGGCCGATAATGAAGAATTTTCTGAAATTATCACCTTCACCCGTAGAGAGTACGAGTTTAATAATCCAAAAGTTCTAAATTACGTTATAGATTTTGAATCAATTGAAGACTACGCAGATCTTGTGTCTGGTGAGTTTTTCTTCTCTTGCCTTGGTACGACTAAGTCTCAAGCTGGAAGTATAGAGAACCAACGAAGAGTGGATCTTGATTATCAGGCTCAATTTGCAAAAATTGCGGCTTCAAATGGAGTTCACCACTATCTTTTAGTTTCAAGTCCTGGTGCAAATGCCACAAGTATGAGCCCATATTTGAAGATGAAAGGGGAGTTAGATGATCAAGTGATGTCTCTAGACTTTGCTTCGATCTCTTTATTCAAACCTTCTTTAATTGATGGGGATAGACCTGACTCAAGACCTCTTGAGAAGCTAAGTATAGCCGTCTCTGGGTTGGCTTCAAACATTCCAGGACTTAAGAAGTACAAGAAGATCACAGGTAAACAGATTGCTCAGAAAATGCTGTTTGAAGCCCTTAAAACCCCAAGGGGAAAAAATGAATACCTATTAAATGAGTTATTTGAAATTCACTAGGTATGCTATACTCAAACTTATTCGGACTAAATAACGGGAGAACGTTTATGAAATTATTAAAAATCGCACTTTTAGGTGCAACTTTAATGGCTTTTGGATCTTGTTCTTCAATGGGTCATCACTCTGGTGATAAGAAGGCTTGTTGTAAGAAAGATAAAAGCTGTGAGCTGAAAAAAGACAAAAAGTCTTGCTCTAAGAAAGATGGTAAGTGTAAAGACAAAAAACATTGCGATCTTAAAAAGAAAAAGTAATTAAAAAGTACTCAAGCCTCCTAAATGGAGGCTTTTTAGTCTGAAGATATTTCATATCTATTGCGCTAAGCACAATATCTCTATATATTCCCACCATGAAAAAATCGATAGTATCTATAGCAACCTTGTTGAGTGTGAGTTTGAGTACATTTGCTGCTCCATCTCCAAGTTCTCTTTTAATGTCTGCTTATTGTTCAAATACGGGAACTCATACGCTGCGTGCCCTTACTCAAAGTGACCAGCTTGCTGACACACTTGAGCTTTTGGAGGCCACAGAGGCTTGTGATGCTATGGCATCAAGTACAAATACACTGCTTTCAAGTATACAAAGCTTAGAGAGCCTTAATCAGTCTGAAACAAATATTGAAAAATTAAATACAAAACTAACAGGTTTCGAAGAGCAACTTGAGATTGAAAAAGCGAATCTTATTGCTACACATATTCAAAATTTTACGATTATAAATCCTGGGGCAACCCAGTCTCAGATTGATGCAAGTGTAGCCGGCTTTGTACCAAGTTCAAACTTGCTTTCAGATCTTGAATTAAGAGTTAATGAGCTAAAGCTAGATTTATTTTCAGGACAACTTGATAGTGGTTTTGCTCAAAACTCTCAAGAGCTTAGAAATGATAAGATTAAGTTAATTGGTTCAAATATAAATTCTCTTCTTGGAGCAATTTCAACATCTAATAGTTGTACTAATTCAAATGAATCAATTGCACCAGCAATCATTTCAAATGTTTTAGGTGTGGCTTCAACAGCTCTAACGGGGGTGGCTGGAATTGCAGTTGGGATTTCAGCGAAACTTCTAGCTGGCTCTAGAGACTTAATTAGAAATATGAAATACAAATCTGCGCGCAGAAGAATTGATATTGAAAAAATGAAAGAAGCAATACCTTGCTCGTTTCAAGGAATTACGGAAACGTACTGTAAAGCTCGTGATACAAAGAACTTAATTGATTTCTATGCTGAAAATGAACTTAATACAGAGTGCATCGGTGGAGAGTGTGATCTTTTAAAAACGGGGATTTCTCTACTCTCTAAAAAAACAAGTGTTCTAAATTCATGGGTAAATCTAATTCTATCTGGAGCGAGTCCAAGAAATGAAGGTTTACTTGGTCCTTATAGATCAGCAATCTATTTAAGAGCAGCATTTGATGATGTTAAACAAGTTCTTGAAGGTATGATCAATGGTGCAAGATACCAATTATCACTTCCAGGAGTTGACGCTGTATCTGTTAAAAGAGAATTGATGGAAAAACTTGCTAAGAAGGTAAGTGATAATACTCAGGAGACTGAAAGAAGAAGTGGTTCTACTCCCTTTTCAAGATTTTTTCAAAAAGATCCAAGATGTGGAGCATGGGCGTATTTCTTTAAACCAAATTTAGATCCAAGTAATGCTGAGGATAGAACTTTGGGAATAAGTTCAGACCTTGATTGTGGAGAAAATGCAAGAAGTGAATATTCAGCAGCAATAGATGTATCTGTACTACAAGAAAGAATAAAGGTTATGAACGAAGAAACTTCAAAAACCGTGGCCTTTGAAATTCAACTCGTTTCAGAAGAGAATACCAGTAATATTTTAATGAAATATAATGCTAAAGATAATATCTTTAAAACTTCACCAAGAATCTTTGTTAAGAAAGCTTTAAGTTATTATGGTAAGTTTGAAAAATATATTGAGGATAAAGCGCTTGATAGACCACTTCTTGTAAGTCTAATAACGAGGGCCAAAAAGCAACTTCTAAAAACTCAAAAAATTGTCTATGCACAAAACTGTACTGATTTAGATAGTGATTCTCTGAATAATACAACTGCTTCTTTATCAAAAGAGCAGGAACTTCGTAGAAACGAGAACTGTGACTTGAATGCTGAGAAACTTGCCAACTTAAGCTTAACACTTGCTCCTAACCAACAGGTTCTTTCAGTTGAAAATTCACTTCGTTCTATTTTTAGAGAGCACGTGGAAATGGTTAAAGATAGTGGAGATATAACAGATGAAAGTATTCTGTTGATACTAAATTCAAGCTCTGAGGATGGATCAAATATTTTAGTTAGAAATTCTCTCAACACTCAACAAGTATATGAAGATGCAATGACAGCAATGAGTATCACTCATGGAAACCTTCAAAACTTTTGGAAAAACTTCTCTAAATCAATTGTCCGAGTGTTAAAAAAGATTAAAGAAGATAAAAATAGCTTCTTGCTTGGAAAAATTTGTGTAAGTGCTGCAATTGCACCAATTACAAAATCTCAGAAAAGAAAAATTGAAAAGTATTGTGCTGGAAGTGTTTATAAAAGTACAAGTCGACAAATTAAAGACATCAAATATAACGACATCGTTAACTTAGAGTTTGAAGATAAGGCATGTGATCTTTATAACTTTAAAAGAAAATTAAATGTTTTTAATAATCAGTAATTAATTTATTAAATTGAGATCTTTTTAAAATAAATAATTTTTTAGATATATGGCTGTAGATAAATAAGTATTCAGTCACGCCATATGGAGTTACAACACCCATAATTGCAGTCTCTGTATTAGATTGATACACAATACTCATTACTCTATTTATTTGATCTCTGCTTAAAGATGTATCACCATGTGCTCCAGAAAAATCTAATTCAATAAGATCTAAAATTTCTGAATCTGTCGGGTTTAGGATTAGATCATGTTCCTCAATTTGGGACCCACTTCTATCGATTGCTGCAAGGATTCTTTGTTCTGTGATAGCAAAAATATTTTTTGCATCACAATTGATTCCCTCTGTGCAAATAACTTTATAAATATTTGTAAAAAGTTGATCTTTAGATGTTTTTTGAAGAGAAGCCTTATCAGTAGCAAACGCTTGTTGGATTAAGATAAATGCGATTAAGATAATTAAATTTTTCATGTGCTGTCCCTAGTCAAAAACTAAGGGGAATATATTTAAATAGATTTGGTTTGGGAAATATAAAATAATTTTGTTTCCCATCTAAAAATTAGATAGCTTCGTATTTATGTTTGGCACTTCAAACATTTGTATGTACTGTATATGAAAATAAGGAGAAAACATGAAAATAGCACTAATCGCATTACTAGTAACACTATCGGCACAGGCAAGACAATACATGCAATGCGCGCCCTTTAACTCTACATCTACAAACAGAATGGTAATTAATCTTGATGGAGCGAACTCCACTTTATTTATGACTTCAGGTCTCCTTACAGATTGGGACATGGAGCCAGAGATTAGAGTATTAAAAGATCTAAATTTTGATTCAAGTGATGAGAACTTCCATACTTATTCAACTGAAGGTGATGTTGTTGAGAGTGTAAAGATCCCAAGCGAAGTTATCGGAGAGTATTCAAACTTTTTTCTAGTTGAAGTTACTCATACAAGCGATACGCTTTCTAGAAGTGTAGAGATGAGTTGTTTTTCATCTTTATATAACGATTAAGTTACTGATTTAATTCATAAAACTCATTATACTTATATTAATCTGAACCTTTTATTTATTTATTACGTCTAAGACATAGAGTAATCGACAAGGAGATTATATGAGTAGAATTTCAAAAGTTTTTATTACCGTTATGATTATGTCTTTGAGCCTAAATGCAATGAGTGCAGGAAAGGAGCGAGGTAAGCATAGGAAAATGGGAATCATGAAAGAGCTTGATTTAAGTGCCGAGCAAAGAAAAGAGCTTAAAGAGTTTAGAAAAAGCAGTAAAGAATCTAAAAAAACGACAAGAGCAGAAATCAAAAGTCTTAGAGAGCAGATGAAAAAATCATTTCAATCTAATGCTTCAGAGAGTTCATTAAAGTCAATGCATGAAAAACTAAAGACTTTACGTTCAAATATGGCCGATTTTAGATTTAACAAGATGTTAAAAATTCGAAGTATTCTTACTCCAGATCAAAGAGCAAAGTTTTATGAACTTAGATCAAAAAGAAAGAAGCAAAAGTAATGCTCACAAACTTAAAGTTTAAAAAATATTACTATCAGGAGCGAGAGTTTATTAGATCAACGATCTACTGGATGGTTCGCTCCGATATTACTGATGACCTTGTTCAAGAAACATTTATCAAGGCCTGGAATAATTTTGATAACTTTAATAAAAAATCTAGTTTTCGTACTTGGATTTATAGAATTGCTATGAATACGACCTACGATTATTTGAGAAAAAAGAAAATTGATTCATCTATAGGTGACAAACAAATATCAGCAGATTACCAAGACCCAAAGAACTCAGAGCAAAAGATGATTATGAAAGACCTTATTGATTTTGCAATGGGTGAGCTTGATGAGAATTCTAAAGAGGTCTTTATTCTTTTTTATAAAATGGAGTATACAATTTCTGATATCGCAAAGCTTTTGGGAATACCTGAAGGCACTGTAAAATCTAGACTTCATTCATCAAAAGAGAAGTTTCAAAGAATATTAGAAAAACATGGAGTAACAAATGAATGATGACCAATTAAAAAAACTCATTCAATCAGATCAATCAGAACCAAAGATACCAAAGGATGAGTGGGAAAAGATTGAAAGTAAGATGCAGCTTAAAACAAAGAGTAAAAACTTGTTCTCACGATATGCGTTCGCTCTTTCTGTTCTCGTAGTTGTCTTAGTAAGCGTGAATAAAAACTATAATCAAGAAATAAGTGATCAAGAGCTTGCAAGTTTTTTATTCGAAGAAGACTCTAGCGAACTAGAGCCTTTGTATTCGTGGATTGATTAATTAAAAGGGCAAACGTTTAGGCCTCTTTGTGTGGCCGGTTTATCTAAACATCTATCTAGCCAGCTTTGAACTTTTGTAAATTTTGAAAGCTCAAGCTGCTCGCCACCATTGTAGAACTTATCAAGACATAGAACCCACGGAAAGATTGCAATATCGGCAATTGAATATTCATCGACAATATAATCTCTACCTTCAAGTCTATTTTCTAAAACAGCTAATAGTCTTTTGGCTTCATTTGTATATCTCTCAACAGGATAAGGATGATCGCATTTATCACCCGCGTATTTGAAAAAGTGACCAAATTGACCAAACATGGGGCCAATAGATGCCATTTGAAAAAAGAGCCACTGGATGGTTTCATTTCTTTTTCTTGGATCTTGAGACAAAAGCTTTCCCGATTTTTCAGCAAGGTGTAAAAGAATTGCACCTGACTCCATAACGGCAATAGGCTCACCATCAGGACCGTTTGGATCAAGGATCGCCGGAATTTTTGAATTGGGATTTAAGGCAATAAACTCTGGTGTGAATTGATCGCCATTCATTATATTTATAGTATGAGCATCATACTCAATACCAAGCTCCTCTAGGGCAATACTAACTTTTTGCCCATTTGGAGTTGCTAGCGAGTGAAGTTGAATCTTTTTCATTTTATTCCTCTTATTATTTTAGTTTTAATTCTTTAAGTGCATTTAAAAGAATCTTCTCATTAAGCCTAACTTTATAGTTTGGATTTACATAGTTAAAGTGAATAAGCCCATCAGAGTCAATTACATATACCGCTGGAATTGGAAGAGAGTGATGTTTCTTTCCAGATGCCTCTTCAAGATTAATTCCGTAGGTTTTATAAATCGCACGAGTTTTAGAATCAACTTTAAAAGTTAGATTTAAATTATTTGCAAGATTAAGAGAGCTATCGGAGATAAGTGTATAATCTAATTTGTGTTTCTTTACCGTTTCTTGAAACTTAGAAACTTTATCAGGGCTTACTGCGATTAATTGATAACCAAGCTTTTTAATGTCTTTTGTTATTTTTCTAAGTCTTGAAAGTTGCTTATTACAATAGGGACACCAACCACCTCTATAAAATACAAGAACGGAAGGCTTATTTTTTGTCACTTTTTTAAGCATCACTTCTTTGTTATCTGATGTTTTTATAATGGTATCAAGATCAACTTCTTGTCCGTTCATAAGGGGAGCTGTTTGAGATGCCATTTGTGCGGGTGAGGCACATGAAAAAAGTGTAAGTGTAAAAAGGGTAGCGATTAAAAATTTCATAAAAATCCTTTGTTTATTTTTTGTATATATCAATCTAGTTTAAGTGTTATTCACAGCAGTTATCTTACTTAAAAAGTTCCAGAAGCTTCCTTTGCTACATTGGCGAGAAGATTTCGAAGCCATATATGTGCTGGGTCATTGTGAAATCTCTCGTGCCAGAGCATTGTATGCTTAAGTGGAGGCATTTCAAAGGGAAGTTGATAAACTTTAACAAGTCCATACTTTGAAGCCTCCTCAAGGACACTTGAGGGAAGAGTAATTAGGTTACAAGTTTGCATCACAGAATTTATACCCATCGAAAAATGAGAGAGGGTATTTGTGACTTTTCTTTTATAGCCCTCTTTTTGTAAAACTTTATCTATTGCCTTAGAGTCGACTCCTTTAGGTGAAACGACATAGTGAGAGGCTTCAAGATATTCTTTAAAACTAATTGAGGGTTTATCTCCATAGAGCTTACAACAGCCTGCAACGGAAAAAGGATCAAGACGTAAAAGTTTTGAATAGAGTCGTCCAGGCAATTCAGCATCTAAAGTAGAAGTGATTGATAAGGAGATATCTCCTTTATCAAGTCTATCAAGAGCGTGGTTCTCTTCCATTGAATAAAAGTTTAAAGTTATAAGAGGATAGTTAATCATGAGATGTTGTAAAAACACTGGGCCAAAAACATAGCCCGCAGAATCAGAAACCATAATATCAAAAGTTGTTTTATCCTTTGTTGGATCAAATTCTTTTTTTTCTAAAAATGTAGAATCAAAATCACGCATTAAATTTTGAACCTTTGGTAAGAGTGAAACTCCAAGGGCCGTAAGCTCATAGCCAGACTTTGTTTTAACTAGAATTTGATCTCCAAAATGATCTCTGATTTTTGAAAATGAGTTACTCATGGCGGGTTGAGTGATTCCAACTTGCTTTGCTGCTAGGGAGACGCTTTTTAAAACTAGTAGAGCTTCAAGGTGTTTTGTGAGGTTAAAATCAATTCCATAGTTATTTTTCATAATAAATCCAGTTACTTACAGGTATCACTCCAGTGAATAGTGACTATGCTTCTTATTGATTTGAATTATATTCTAAATTGCCCGATTATACAATTACTGAATGATCAGAAAGAAAATAACAAGGAGTAGATTATGAAGGTTAAAGTTTATGTAAAAGATTATTGTCCATACTGCCAAAAGGTAATGAGCTATTTAGAGAAAAATAAAATCAGCTATGAAAAAGTTGAACTAAGTGACAAGCCAGATGTTTATGAAGAATTAAAAAAAGAAACTGGTCACCACACTGTTCCTCAAGTTTTTATAAACGATAAGTTTATAGGTGGATCAGATGATTTTAATAAGTATGTAGTACACAACCAATTATAAGGAATTAAGGACTAGAGATGAAAAAATATGACGTTGCAATTATTGGTGCCGGAACGGCGGGATTAACAGCAAGAAAAGAAGTTGCTGCAAAAACAGATAACTATATCGTGATCGATGATGGCCCAATGGGAACGACGTGTGCAAGGGTTGGATGCATGCCCTCAAAGGTTTTAATCCAAGCTGCAAATGATTACCACAGAAGGCATGTACTTTCTGTTCAGGGGATTAATGGCGGCGGGGCGCTGACTATTGATCGCAAAAAAACAATGGAGCATGTAAGAAGTTTAAGAGATCGATTCGTTAGAGGTGTTAAGAGTTCTCTTCCTGCATGGGATGAAAAACTTGTGAGAAAAAGAGCAACGTTTATAGATGCAAACACGCTTGATCTTGGCGACGAGAAAGTACAAGCGGATAAGATCATTGTGGCCACGGGGTCTCGTCCTATTATTCCTGGACCTTGGCAAAAATATAGTGATTACTTAATCACGACTGATGAATTTTTTGAATTAGAGGAGCTTCCAGAGACAGTTGCTGTAATTGGTCTTGGTGTAATTGGACTTGAGATAGGGCAAGCACTTAATAGATTGGGAGTAAATGTTGTGGCCGCAGGCCAGGGGCTTGAGATCGGTGGAGTAACAGAGCCTGATCTTCAAAAATATATTTTAAAAAAGCTCTCTGAAGAGATGCCGATTCATACAAATGGGGCAAATCTTGTGGGAGAGAAAGACGGAAAACTTTTAATTGAAGTAGATGGTAAAACACTTCCAGTTGATCGCGCAATTTTAGCTGTGGGCCGTCGTCCAAATATTGATAAGGTAGGAATTGAAGCCTTAGGTGTAGAGCTTACACGAGGTATACCAAATTTTTCTAGAGACACATTTTCCCTAGATGATCATAAGCATATTTATCTTGTTGGTGATGTAACGGGGGAGCGTGCCCTACTGCATGAAGCTGCTGATGAGGGAGTGATCGCTGGGCATAATGCTGTAAATGATGTTAGTTGTTTTAAAAGAAGACCGAGTCTTGGGATTACTTTTTCGGATCCAAATATTGCTACTATTGGCCAAAGATATAAAGAGCTCTCAGAGAATAAGACGGAATTTGTAACGGGGTTTGTCTCTTTTGAGGGGCAGGGCCGAAGTATTGTAAAACTTAAAGAAAAAGGAATGCTAAAGATATTTGCATGTGCTGGATCGGGGAAGATTTTAGGAGCCGAATTATTTGCTCCAGATGGTGAGCATTTGGCCCATTTGATTGCTTGGGGAATTGCGATGAAGCTATCTGTAAGTGAGATGCTTTCGATGCCTTTTTATCACCCAGTAATTGAAGAGGGATTAAGAACAGCGCTTCGAGATGCAAGAAACCAGATTGAAAGTGCATCTAAGCTTGAACTTTTTAGATGTAGTGATACACCAATTAGATAAATATTTATAGCCGGTCATAAGTTGTCCGGCTATTTTATCCTTAAGACACCATTTATAGTCGTATTTATAAGAGTGCAGTTTTTGAAAACAAGATTCTTTTCAAATACATCAATGAAATGAACATTTTTTAAATAGCAATTTGTAAATCTAACACCTTGAATTGAACCTGATTGAAATATAGTATCTTCAATATAAGCTTTATCAAGATTTAAATTTACCCATGAACTATTTTTAAAAGTAGAAAGAGTAATATCCATCTTATTACTTTTTGAATTAGTAAAAGATTGATTTTTAAACACTGAATTTCTAAAGTTGAATTGCCCTTTGGATTCATTTATCGTTTGTGAGTGGATATTTGATAGAGATATGACTATTTTTCCATCATGCTCTTCAATCTTTGAATGTGTATTATCATTTTCATAAATAATCTCACCTTTACTTAAAATTGATTGAAATGAATACTCCTTTGGATAGAGTGTATCGATCTGAGTATCAAAAAGGTTTGATTTCTCGTGAAGCTCAAGCTTTTCTAGATCGATATTTTTATATGTCCTAGCATGAGAGAAAGAGATGCTGTAAATAAAAAGAAAAAAAAGTATTTTCATAATGCTATCATCCCTTTATCAACAGCTTCTTGAAAACTAAATGGAAGTTTTGTGTTGAAGTTAAAAAAAGATCCCGCGAGGTCACAATCAATAAATTCTATATTTCTAATATCTGAATTTGAAAAATTACTTTTATAAAAAAAAGACTTTTTCATTTTTACTTTAGAAAAGATTTTGTTGGTGAAATCTTTAAATCGAAAATCAAAATATATATAAATACTTCTTTTGAATTTAAATCTTCTTCTTGTAATATTGTCTTCTTCAATACCAATATAAGAAGACTGAATGTCAAAGCTTCGTTTATAGCTAAGTTTTACTTTTCCAACACGTACCTTGCCAATTAGATCTTCGTAAATAATATGAGCTAACGACTTTTTTATTTCAGCTAAATATCTATGTGTGTGAATATATATCTGGTTTGCATCGATTAAACCAGTTGTGTGGTGGATAGAGTTTTCTATTTCACTTATTTGGTACTCAGAAAGCTCACAATTTGAATCATAGAACTCATATCGACCAACTCTTTTTTCAACAGGAGTACAAAAGCTATTTTGAGCAATATTTTCAAGACGTGCTAAATCTTTAATTTCAAAATCTACTTCTAGAGCGAAAACATTACATGTCATAAGAAATGTTAAAAGTGCTATTACCATATGGCCTCCGAATAAAACCTATGTCCTTGTCCCCAATTATTTTTGCTTTTAAAAGCTCGCTTGATTTTTCTTTTCCCAAATGTATAGAGTGATGTGACTTTAAAACCAGTGCTTTTTAATTGCTTCTCAATTGGTAAAAAATAAAAATACAAGAATGTTCCATTTGAAGAGTAGAAGTTTTTTCTAGAAAAATGAAACTTTAAATATTCAAATATACGAGTTTTATCGTAATTAGTTATTCCGTTTTTTAAAATACCTTTAACGAATCGCTTGAGAAATAACATTGAAGCATTTCGAGGAATGTGGTCGTATTTTCTAAGAGTTAGTGGCTTGATTTTTATTTTTGCCTTACAAAGAGGCGTTTTTCGATATGAGATTTCAAAATACTGATATGAACAATTTAAGTTTGGTAAAATAGATGCATTATTTGTTAGAAATGCTCGTATTAGAGATTTTGGATTTTCTTTCTCTAAATAATGAGAGAGCTTGATTTTAATAGAGGGATCTATGAATAGTGGAATGTTCTGCTTTTTAAAAAGCTCTAACTCTTTTTTTAAGTTCCAGTCTTTTAATACCTCAGAGTATGCCAATATTAAAGAGATGGGATATAGGTTCGTTTTTTGATATATAGAATCTATAACAAAGTCATTAATCTCATTTTTTGAATAAAAGATCTCTGGATTTTGTAGATTGCCTTTACTGAATTCAGATACTGAAAGCTTTAAGCCATAGTTTTCAATTTTTATAAACTCTTTATCCAGTTTTGGACTGTGTTTATAGAAATATTCGGAATAATCAGTATTGATATTTGTTTTTGAGATAATGATTTTAAATAAGTCTAATCTTCCTCTATCAAGAGTGTATTCAATAAGATGTTTTTGATGTGCATCGAATATATTAAGATCACCTGCAGGTAACTGCTCAAAAAATTCTTTTAATTCTCTTTTGTTTGAGTGGATTTGTTTTAGATTACTTTTCATCATTGCGATAAGAGTCTTCTCATCTTTACACATACTTGGAAAAGAAGTTAAAGAGACATCTATATTATCGTTACAGTGCTTAGAGTATAGAACTTCCCATTTATGACACGATGTTAAAATTGCCACTAAAAAAAGAAAAATCAAAGAGCTCTTAATCATAGCTCCACCATTTTTTTATAAAGTTTATAGTCATACTCTTTGGCAAGCTCTAAAACGGTTAGTCCATCTCTACCAACTTCATCAAAAACAGAATAAGAGATAGCTTTCTTTGCCATTTTATATATAAGCTTTGTTGGAGCTTGCATAAGAATAAGCTCATGTAAAAGGTTGTTTCCAATTTGATTTTTAAGATATTCTTGAGGTCCGGGGTAAGCTTTTAAGAATTTTCTATTCTTGAGGGCCATTTTTATACGAGAATAATTCATAAGATTGGAATTATAATAAAGAACAAATGGATTTGATCTTAGATGATTTAAGTATTTTAAATTAACTTTTTTTGTATATGTAACCTTTGAAGTCGAATTGACAATACTATCTATAATTCTCTCGTATCTACTATAATAATAAATCTGACTTATATCTACATCTGGAGCGTGAACTCGAAAAATTTCCTCTAAGACTTTTATACTTCCTTTTCTGCGAAGAAAAGGAGCTAAGATTTCTTCAATTCGATCTTGCATATTCTCAATCAAAGGAATTAGTTCTAAAGAGTATTTAAGACGTTCCTCATCTATATAGTGAGTTGTATTTTCTATAAATCTTTTTATAAAAACAGGATCTTTTGTAAGATTATAATAATAAAGCTCATCTGAAGCACTATGCTTACGAGTTAAATAATATTCAAGAGGAGTTTTTCCTTCATTATTTGGGTGAACATATATGTATGGATTTTCATCAAAGCGCTCTTTATAATTGACTTCACATCTATATGCGCCAGAATTTTTCATTAAAGAGAATAGAATTGTCTCACCCTGATTATTTACAACTCGAGTATTTAAATCCCAGTTTTTTGTAAAATATTTTATATCATCGCAGTTCCCATACCTTGTGATTAAGTGATCAACAGAATTCCCAGTGTTTTTTTCTCTGTAGGTTTTCAGATTTAAGCCAAGATCTTTTTGTAAATATTTAATTGTTGAGCTTTTATGACCAAGTGATTTTCTTGATCTTAGTATTGTGCTTACAATTTCATTGCCATTACATGTAGATTTAAGAGTCAAATTTTCAAATGCCGTTGATTTTGATTCAGCACAGTTTGACTCCCAAAGCTTTTTTAACTCATCTTTTACATTGCACGACACAGATATAAAAAGAATGAACAGTATATTAATTGCTCTCATCACATCCCTTATATGCATTTTTTAAAACTTTCTTTAATGAACTCCATCCAAGAAGAGGATCAACTGTATAGGCGCGGTAATTCTCATGAATGAATTCTGTTGTAATATACTTACTCATAAAATTTTCACAAAATTCATCTGATATCTTTGTTAGAGTGTAAGTAATATCATTTTTTGTGAAAACTTTTTCAATATCAGTTGTTTCTTTAGCAAAATCAAACATGTCAAAATAGTTTTTAAATCCATTAGTTCTAAAGTAGCCCATATCCACATTATATTTATACAATTTCTTTTGAAGAGCATTAAATGGAAAAAGATTTGAACGATCAATCTTAATAATACGAGATTCAAAAACTTGAGTTTTAATCTTGTCGATTGTGTTATTTAAATCAACCATTAACTTCATTTGTTCATCTATTAGATTCTCATCTAAAGACTTAAGAGGAAGAAGTTTATAATTATGACCTTTAAACTCGACACCAAGAGCTTTTAATTTATGAATTTTTTCTTCATAAGAAATAGATATAAGTTCTTGATGAATTTTCTTTATATTCCTTTTTGCATTTAGAATGATTTTTTTAGAACTTTGAGATTCTACATTCATTTGATTCAGATCAAGATAGGTGTTTTCTAAAGATGTGTTCGCCATCGAACTTAATGAGGATAACCCGATTACTATTGGTATTACTTTAAGTGCTTTCATATTTCTCCTTGTTTGTTTTTCTTTATAAAGCAAGTGACAGGCCAAGGTTAGAAAAACTAACTATCTGATTTTACGAGACTTTAATTTATCCCTATTTCAAAAACGAAATAGTTTATTCCGAAAATGGAATCAGTATTTCGTAAAAACAACACTTTAGTATGAAGATATTCTGGCATGCTGGGTGCAAATGTATTTGCTCAATCTATGTTTAAGGAGCAAAAATGAAAAAGATGATTATGGGACTAGGACTACTTACAAGTATTTCCAGTTTTGGAGCACAAGTTTATACAAACGACGCAGTTGATTTATTTGAAAATGATAGTGTAATAGTAAAAGCATATCGCTCTACCTGGAGTTGTACTAATTGGTATATGACTCCAGCAAAGTATGATGTGAAAAGCTATATGCCTTTTTATGGAGATCTCAAAACAATTAAAGGAAAAGATAATTCTTTTCTTGGATTTGGACTTGTTCATAAATTAAATGCAAGCTTATCTACAGACATTCCTTCTGATTTATCTGAGCTTAAAGAAAAAATAGCTACGCATCTAAATACTCTAAGTGATATGGAGAGAGAAAAGATCTATTATAAGGATTGTCCTCGCGGCATAACAGCTGACTCTATTCGTTTAAACTCTCAGACTATATATCAAGATCAGAATCTTCCAATTGGTGAGTATGTTCTGACAGAAAGAGAAGATCTAAATTTTGAAGATATGGATGTATACTCAAGTGCATTTGATGGAGGAGTATCAAAATTTGAATTTGATATTAGTAATCCAGGCTATATTAGAAACTTAAAAGACTTTTTTAGTAAAGCGACTACTGTAGGAAATCGATACTATAAGATGGATTCTAAAGAATTTATCTATGGAGCTTATATTCAATTTTCTGGGAAGCTAACTGCGGCTTATGAGGCTTCACTTGAAAAGGTAGAATGTAAAACTAGTTCAGAGGAAAATGGTATGCAAATCGCTGCCGCTTCTGGTGCTGGAATTGGTTTTATGAATGGCTCAACGACAAGAGATACAAAAACATGTCTTTATGAATGGGTTCAGCAATTAAAAAATGCTGGAAATGACATGAAGCTTATTATGCATTTTGATAAATCTCGTGACTTTGATTCAAAAAAAGTTGAAATCTGTGATGATAATGAATGCACAAGAGTGTCTCTTTCTCAATATGTTGAAACATTACTGCTTGAAAAATGGCTTAATTTAAACTTTGTAGCTGATTACAAAAGACTTGGTGATAATTTATTTAATATGAAAATCAGAAGAAAAACTGGTAGCGCTGAGGCGACAATCAATAACAAAGTTGAAATAAGTGAAACTCAAGTTCAAGGAATGGTTTATTCGGCTCCTATTGTTTCAATGCACGATAAGAACTTTAGTGTTGATGAAAGTATAATTAATGATGAAAGTCGAATATGTGCATCAGAGAACTATGTTTCATCATTAATAAAGCATGAGAGTAATCTTTTAAGTACAAAGCTTGTTCCTGTACCAAACGAGTGTCTTTAATGAAATCTTTATTGATCTTCTTATTGGTAACGGGGGCTTTTGCAAAAGAGCACCTCGTTTATCCTGAACTCATTAATAAAGCGGGAGCAATATTTCTTCTAAGTGCGGATAAGTGTAAAGAGGCATTTCAGCTACCAAGTAAGTATAAGCTTCAAAGCAGTGAAATCCAATCGTTTGAAAAAATGAGGATGGAAAGAGGAAAGGTTCTTTTAAGTCCTTATATAAAGGGAGAACTTCGTTTTGAAGATACAACTGAATATATTAGTGCTGATTTGAGTTTTGAGGTTTTAGAGCTTAAAAAGTCTGGAGGATTTTACAAGGACTGTTCTACTTTTAACCAGGTTGTTAAAAATACTTTTGTTGAGTCTAGTAGAATTATCTATGCAAACGAAGAAAGCTTTATCCGATATAAGAAGGTTGGTTTTGATATCATCATTACTTTTGAGCTTTCAGGTGTCAAAGATAAAGATATACGTGCATTTGATAAACTTTTAGAAAAAAGAGTTCTTCCTATCTTTTATAATTCAATCGAAGAGGTCGGAAGTTGTGAATTTAATGCAAGTTATGATTTTATGGTTAAATTTAAAGATGTAACGGTTTATGACAGAATTTGTAGGTATAAAAAAACATGTAAGAAATTTATGTTCTTTACGACATGTAAAAAAAGATACCGCTGTGATGATATTCCCCACCAACAAAGATATTTAGAAAATGCTCTATTGGAAGAGAATACGGCTTTTCATATAAATATATCTAAGTTTGGAAATGCACAGGCAAAAAGAAGACTTCTTCGTTCTTGTATTGATGGATTTATCACATCAGAGTTTTATACAAATTCTCTAAGTGCTAGTGATAATGCATTTGATATAACATTAACGCCAACTCTTAGGCATGTTAAAGATTCTTATCAGTACTATGACAATGAAATCGATGACTTTATTAATACTTATTCAGTAAAGACATTAATAAAACAAACTGAGCACAGAGATCTTCGTAGAAGTCTTATTAATAAAACAGCAAGGTGCTTTAGCGCTCTTGGTAAAAAATGGCTAAAGCCGAATAATTCATGTTTAAAAAGGAATAAATAATGAAATATATAATTTTATTGTCACTATTATCATCAAGTTTATTTGCAGCATCTGCTGGATATATTTGGGATGGAGCAAACTTTGATATTGAAGGCTATATGCTTGTTCAAGATTCAGATAGAGAGTATGACTTTTATTGGTTACCAAAAAAGTATAAAATAAAATCTGATCTCGATGGGCCAAAAGCGACTTATTCAAGTTCAGTTATAAATAATTCGGAGTATGGATTATTTACTTTTGGACTTAAACTGGCAAAGCCTTCTAGACGCCTACTTGTTAAGGCGGGGTCTAAGCTTAAGAATAGATTTGGTTACGAGGCAAAGATTGTTGGAATGCTTAATATTTGTGGCCAAAAATTAAATCTTCCAAGTATTGCAAGTCATTCAAACTCTTTAGATAAACTTGGGACGACTTATTATTTTGATATGCAAGAAAGTACAGACTGTTCATCTTTGGGGGGACAAAAGAGTATTAACTTAACAATTCAAACACCAATTTCTCAAGTTGAGTATATTAAAAATGCTCTAGGGAGAGGTCTTTCATTTCCATTGCCAAGTATTACCTTATTTCATCCGGCGAAATATAAAGATGAGGTGAGTATTGAGGTTGATGCTGTTCATGCATGGGAGAATTTAAATGCCCAGGGCGGAGTATCAGGTTCTATTAAAAAAATTGGTATTAATCTTAAAGGGAAGATGAATAAGATGATCGAAAGGTTGAGTCTTATGGGAAAGGTTGAGTTTAATATCAGAGAAAGAGATCCTACTAGACGAGAGACGATTAGAAAGTATTATATGGATATTTTTACAGATGTTATGACTAAGTTTTTCTACAGTTATTCGGAGGTTCAGACGCCCACGAGTGATCCTTTAGCAATGGGCGAGGGTGCTGATACGAATATCTTTAATGCCTCTTTGGCCGTAACAAAAGAGCAGATGGAAAAGACGAAGAATATTAAACTTGATCTATCTAATTTTGTTTATTCGTCAATCAAGTCTTATGCTACAATTGATTTATCTAAAGCAAAAAACATTAAGTGGGAAAAATGATAAAGATACTTTTATTACTTGTTTTAATTGTAAGTTGTTCAAAAGAGAGTTCAGACTCTAGTGGTTCTAGGGCAGTTGTACCGGTTGTGACTGCTGACTTATTGAGCATGGATAGTGCTGAATTTGAAAAGAGTCTGAGTGCTGAAAATATTAAAAGATTGGGAGTACTAGTATCTGAGGATGGTGGTGTTTTAAAACTTAGCTTTTGTAATAATTTTGATGATGGAGTTAAGACTGAGAAATTTATAAAAAAGCTTTCTGAGATCTTTACCAATGAAAATATTGATAGTGTTTTCATTGGTGATATTAAGTTTTCAAAAGAGCAGGTGAAGCTTTCAGTAAAGAGAGCTTCTTTGAAGAAGATTGATTGCAGTGAAAGGTATGAGATTGTAATTCTTCAATAGTGCGTAGCGCATAAATTCATCTTCTCATTCATGGGTCTCTATGTTATTTTATATATTACTTTATTTGGGGGTGCACTGGTTTCGACAGGGGTGCTTGAAAGATTGAGTGCGTGTCAAGGTTGATCGGCAGGCCTTGTAAAAAGCCGATCGAACTTAGTTGGAAACAACGAATTTGCAATGGCTGCATAAGACTACGTTTTATAGCAACATTTGAGGGGCCTATACCGATAACAAAAGATAGGTAAAGAGTTCGAACTGGGAACTCGGGAATCTAAACTAGTTGAGAAGAGGTCGGGAAAATCTCATTAAAAAAGCCACCGGGTTTTGTGAATTTGACAAAGTTCTCACAGCCGTCACTTGCTCCAATGTGACTACACACGTAGTGCTCTTTGCCGGATACACTCTTGGACGTCGGTTCGATTCCGACCACCTCCACCAT